>JANNXL010000383.1:0-2089 GCA_031409575.1 Hyphomicrobium sp. | reverse complement strand
TCCATGGGCATGACGTGCATTTCGCCTTCGCTCATCACGCCGAGCGATTTTGGCTTGGGCAACTTGTCGTGCACCATCCACACTTCGTAGCTTTTGTCGGTTTTCTTTGGCGCCGACACTGCGGTGATGACGCAGTTGTGCGTCTTGGTGTCAACCGTCAACAAGAATGCAGGCTTGTCCTCCCCCGATTGCAGCACGGCGACGAACTGCGTCGGCATCTGCTGGTATTGCTGTTCACGGACCGCCACCACACCAACGAGCGACGCCGCCATAGCCGTCATGGCCATCGCCGCATTGCGCCAGCGGTTGCCGCGCTTCGTGAGCTGATGCTCGCGTGTCTTCAACGAAATCACGTGCGCCGAAAGGCCAATTTGGGCCCGCACTTTGTTGTAGAGGTTGGCTGGCGGCTGCACGGGAGCAACGGTATCAGCCAGCGGAGCCAAGCGGCGCTGCCACGCTTCGATATGGCCTTTCAGTGCCGGCTCTCTGGCCAGCCGGCCTTCCACCGCGAGGCGCTCCTCACGGTTCAGCGTACCGAGCACATACTCGGCGGCTAATCCATCGATGTCATCGAGCTCGATCATTGCTCGAGGCACCCTTTCAATTGCGCCAGACTACGGTATAGCCACGTCTTAATCGTACCTTCCGGCCGCCCGAATTTCGCTGCCAAATCTTCACGGCTCATGCCATCGAGATAGGCGAGGCGCACCATCTGCTTCTTTTCGGGCTCAAGCCCCTCCATGCAGCGCATCAGCCGCTGAACGTCTTCCTGACGCTCCAGGCCAACAATGGGGTGCTCGTCGTTACTTTCGAGATTTTCCAGGACGCTTTCGTCGTCTCCGCCGCGGGGCACCTTGCGGCGCACTTCGTCGATGCACCGATTGCGGACGATTGCGGCCATCCAGGTCAAAGGCGAAGCCAAAGCCGGGTTGAAATCTCCCGCCTTCTCCCAAACCTTGAAATAGGCTTCCTGTAGCACTTCTTCTGCCGCCTCTCTGCTGCGAAGGATACGCAGGGCCACGGCAAAAAGTTTCGACGATGTCACTTGATACAGCTCAGCAAATGCCGCCTCATCGCCTTTGGCGACATCGGAAATGAGCTTGTCGAGCTGTTGGCGGGTGAGGGACATTCGGCCTGAAGAAAAATTGGACATACTTTAGGCAGCAACTAAGCCAGTTTCAGTGCCCCTGTCGAGGGCAGATCGGGCGACGTGCTGAAGATCAGGCCAGATCACATAGGACCCGTTTTGGGAACAGAATTCCGGGCAACTTGTTTTTACGGCTTCCACCCGCAAGAAGTTTCACCGCCTTGAGGAGCTTCCTTTGAATTTACCTCCCTCCATCGCCCCCATCATTTTGCTGGTTGTGTCCAACGTCTTTATGACATTTGCCTGGTATGGGCACCTCAAATTCAAAACGTCGCCTCTGTGGATTGCCGTTCTTGCGAGCTGGGGCATCGCTTTTTTTGAATATTGCCTGGCCGTACCAGCCAACCGCTTCGGTCACGCCGTTTATTCGGCAGCTGAGTTAAAGACGATCCAAGAAATCATCACGCTGGCCGTCTTCGCGGTCTTTTCAGTGGTCGTCCTGAAAGAGCAGATGACCATCAACCACCTCGTGGGCTTCTCGCTGATCGTTGCAGGGGCATTCTTCGTATTTAGGGGGCCGCTATAATCGAATCCCTCATTGAGCACATGCCACATGGCCAAATCTGCCGCCAAGACCCGCGCGCTCATCGTCGTTCTTGGCGATCAGCTGACACACAAAGTTTCAAGTGTGGCTCTCGGTGACCCGGCGCTGGACGTCGTGATGATGGCCGAAGTTGCAGACGAGACCACTTACGTCCCCCACCACAAGAAAAAGATCGCATTCATCTTTTCGGCCATGCGCCACTTCGCTCAAGACTTGCGCGCGGCCGGATGGCGGGTCGAATACGTGCGGCTCGATGATCGTGAAAATGGCGGCAGCTTTACAAGCGAGGTTGCGCGCTATGCAGCCAAGGTGAATCCTCATCGCATCGTCATCACCGAGCCCGGCGAATGGCGCGTTGCCCACATGATCGAAACCTGGCGCGCACTGCTGCCGGTGCC
>JANNXL010000382.1:0-1920 GCA_031409575.1 Hyphomicrobium sp. | reverse complement strand
TAGCAATTGAGCTGTTTTCGTACTCCGGAACACTTAGCGCAGCGCGGTAATACATCAACGCCGTATGGCTCCAAAGTTCGCCTGCCGCTGGTTGGCGACGTGCCTTTGCCGAATAAATTGCGCCGTGAACAATGTGGGCGGTGGCGAGGTGTTGCCGCAATGCGGATAGGTTTTCCGCGCCGATCACGAGTTTCCGTTGAACCTGTTCGACAGAGCGGGACAGCTGAATGTCGGCGCTCGTTTCAACCGCTAGCGCAGTTGCCTTGCGATGCCAAGACCTCTCGCGCAATACTGACTTCAATTGTTCATCGGCATAATTGGGTAGCTTGGGTATTGGCTGTCGACCCGGTCGGTCAAGCGAGTGGAGAACGCCCAGCAGACTGAGCTCGGTCGCTCGGCGATCATCGGTGAGATAAGCTTCGAGTTTTTCGTGCAGTATACGCTCCCGATACGCCCACCACTTGTAAAAGCCAAGCGACAGGCCGGCGGCCGCAACTAGCTTTTCTCCATGCAGTTTGAGAAAAACCGAGACCATGCCAAGAGCGCCTGCGGCGTGACTACCTGACTCGCCCAACCATTTTGTAAAAACGGCGACGACGTAATCATTTTCTTTAAGCCACGTCCCTACCAGGCACCAAAAATCGCTGTTCCCGCACTCCATCCCCAACACCCCCACGCGCACACCACCCACAATATGGTTAAATATGCATTGAGGTTATGTCGGTGTACAGCCGGATTCCTGAAAAAGTTTTGAAACTCATCTGAAGGACCCGCGCCCCGCGCGTCCCGGCCGGCTGCCCGGAGGGCAGTCGGGACGCGCAAAGCGAAGTATCAATCCTCTGCCTTGAGCGGCCTTTGCATGAGTGTGACGATGGCTTCGTCGATGGAGATGCGGCCTTCGAGGATGGCATGAACGGCTTGCGAGATTGGCATGTCCAAGCGGTGCTTGCGCGCCAGCCCGGCCACTGCGGCGGCGGTATAAACGCCTTCCGTAACGGCGACACGGCTGCCAAGCACATCGTGCAAGTGTTGACCCTGTCCAAGTGCGCGGCCGAGGCTCATGTTGCGTGATTGCGGGCTGCCGCAGGTGAGCAGCAAATCGCCCAAGCCCGAAAGCCCCATCATGGTCTCAGGTTTGGCGCCGAGCGCCTCGCCCAATCGGCGCAACTCCGCAAAGCCGCGCGTAACAAGAGCGGCGTGAGCACTCGCGCCAAGTCCTTTGCCATCGACAATGCCCGCCGCTATCGCGAGCACATTCTTGACCGCGCCGCCAAGCTCAACGCCGGTGATGTCGCTCGACCAATACAACCGGAAATGCTTGTAGCCGATGGCTTCGGCGAGCTGTTTGCCTGTCGCCTCATTGTGGCAAGCAAGCGTGAGAGCGGCGGGAAGTCCGCGCGCCACGTCGGCTGCAAAGCTCGGGCCAGACAAGACGGCGAGTGTTGCCTGCGGTAGAGCTTCACTCGCCACGTCTGACAAGAGCCGTCCGCTGGCTTGTTCCAGGCCTTTCGCGCACAGAACGAGCGCCTGGCCGTCGCGCATGTGGGGGGAAAGTTCGGCTGCAACGCCGCGCACATGCTGGGCGGGCGCAACCATGAGGACAGCATCACAACGGGCAACGTCTGCAATGAAGTTCGTTGCCCGCAACGCTGGATCAAGATCGATACCGGGCAGAAATGCGCGGTTGACATGGCGCACATTGATGTCGTCGACGGTTTCGGTTTCGCGCGCCCACAGAACCACATCGCGTCGGGCGAGCCGCAAAGTTTGTGCGAGAGCCGTGCCCCAAGCGCCGCCGCCGATCACACCAAAACTGTTGAGTGTCATGCGCGTCACTCGCTTCCCTCTCACGCCTTCACGCCGGCACCGATTGCGGGTGGCGCACCGGCATCGAGCGGCCAGCGCGGGCGTACCGCGAAG
>JANNXL010000381.1:0-4842 GCA_031409575.1 Hyphomicrobium sp. | reverse complement strand
TGCTTGCCTAGTCCACACAAATTCGCCGCGCGGGCTAGGCAGTCCCAGCATCAAGCAGTCAGAATGTAACAGAGTTACACTTTTTGCAATGAACATGGCTTCCTGCACTCTGCGGTGGGTGCACACCCATCAACTGTCATGAGATTAATTCCCCGTCATACGGCACCGCCGCCGTATTGTTGCCGCACAGCCGCCATGCCATGGTTCGCAACTTATGGTGTGTCTGAGACATTGTGCGCCGGACCACGGCTGATCACCGCGAGCGCATACGCGGCGGCTTTGCGGGCGGCCTGAGGCGGCCTCGCGCGCGAGCTCAAAAAGGGGTTTCGAAATGGGTTGGGATGTCAAGGCGACTGCCGATGCGATTGGGCAATCACTTCCCGACGCATCTTCCCTTCCCGAAGTTCCCTCCGCGTCTTCGGTGGTAGACCAATTGGTCCGCCTAACTGCGCTGATTTCACCCAACACCGCTGGTGTCGTCGCACTGGCGTCTATCGTCACCGCATTCGTTTTCTATACCGATATGGGCAAGGCACTGCGCGCCAACACGCGCGATGCGATTTTGGGGAATTGGCGGCTCGCGCTGTTGGGCGCAACGGGTATCGCGCTGTCTTTAGCCTCCGGGTACACGACCTGGGACGGCATGCGCAATTTTACCGGCGAGGCAACGCTGTCGCTGCTGATCACGTTCGGCATTCAGGGCGTGATGCTGATTATCGCGTGGCTGATCGGCGAGAGCTTTGCGACGGGAATGAGTCAGACCGTTTCAGGCCAGTCAGGCCTAAGCCACAAATCTCAGGCGATCGCTGGAATGCTTGGCGGGCTCATTCTGACCTCCGCTTTGATCACCGTCGCGTTCGTGTCGCCGGAGGCACTTACGGCCAACAGCGACCTGATGATGTATGTGGCCGTTGGCATCGGTCTCTTTTTTCTGATCATGGCGTTCCAGTGGGATCTGCTGCAACCGTACCTTCAATCGTCGCGCGTGATGCTCAAGAACTCCATTTTGTGGGTCATGTTTCTCGCGTGCGTGGTGACATCCGTCTTCTTCTCGTTTGACAGTTTGTTCTCGGCAATCTTTCCGCAGAAGGAGCGCGTTCGCGCATCTGAGTTGCGCGCCCAAAACCAAGTCGCGGGTATAATCGCCGACATCGGCCAAACAATTGGCAACCGCCAGCTAACAGCCGCCGAAGAACTGTTCGTGACCGAAGGCTGGACGGCCTACGACACGCAATTGGCAAGTCTCGCGAAATCGGCAAAGGAAAGCGAAGGCGACGTTGAGCGCTATCTCCATGCCCAGGCTGAAACACGCAACAACACCATGGCCGCTCAACAAGAGCGTATCGTATCTGCTCAAAGCGGACAGGCGGGACTGTCCACAAAGAAAGTTACACTGACCGACGAACTCTCACGCCTTAAGGCCGAGCGCCCAGCGCTTGCCGCTGAGTTTGGCGAGAAAAAAGCCGACCTCGACGCGCGTGCCAAAGAAATCGATGCCAAGCGCGTCGATGCCATGGCCGAAGACAAAGGCGTCGAAGGCACACTCAAGGAAGGCAAAGGCCCCATCTGGCGTCAGCGCATGTCGGAGCTTGGCAAGCTGCAAGACTATTACAAAGTTGGCGAAGAACGCGTGAAGGACGCCAAAAAGCGCCTCGACACCACCGAAACGCGGCTAGCCCAGATCGAGCGCGAGCTTGCCGGTGTTGATGGTGACTTGGCCAAGCTCAAGGGCGAGGAAGAAACCGCCGGTCAGCGGATCAAGATGACGGAAGCCTCCGCCACCGTGGACAATGGAGCGCCGCTCGACCCCTCGCGCATGCTGCCGCAGTTCGAACAGGCGCGTGTCGATTTCCGCCAGCAGCCGACATCGGAACGCCTTAGCGACGTGCAGAAAGTGTGCTCGCAAATCCTGGGTGCAATGATCACGGCGACAGCCGATACCAAGAAAAAGGTGCAGGGCCTCGACTGCGATCCCAAGAAAGCGACCGAAGCCGCCAGCGTGCTGTTTGCACTCAATTCTGGCGCTGTAGCCTTCGGAGGCAACTGCTCGGGCGGCGAGAAGCTGAGCCAGAACACGTCAACCGATCAGTTATTCGGTTTTGCCCGCAAGTGTCTGGCGGACAGTGGGTTGCCATCGCAAGAAACGAGCGAACTGCGCACGAAGATCAACGGTATGGAACTCAATCGTGACGACAAGGCCCATCGCTTTGTCGTGACGATCAATGCTTTCCAGGATGGCAACCGGCTTGCTTACCTGGCACTCGCCATCGCCGTTGCCATCGACTCCCTCATCTTTATGTCTGGTCTTTTTGGTGCCAATGCCGTGCGTTCGCCACTTTCGGACATGCCAAGCCCCAAAGCGCGCACGGCTTCGCAGTTGGAAGCCATTATCGAGAATGCTCTGCTGCCTGGCACGTTTGATGCCGCGACCGCGACACTGGATGCCATGCGGCCTATCACACCCATAAACGGTTTCACGCAAGAGGTGTTGATCCCCTACGATGAGGCACCCAATCGCGCGCGCATTTTGAAAGTGTTGAATGCCGCCTCGACCATCGGGGCCATTCAGCGCGATCCCAACAGGCCCGAGCGCTACCTTGTGCGGCCAGAGCTGTTCGAATTTTTATCCGTCGTTTCAAAGAAGGCCTTCGATTCCGACGAGAACAACGGACGGCTGTCTGAATTGAAGTCAACACTCACAGTCGCTCTGCAGCCGCACGTGGCGGACGCCGCCGACGTTGTGCTGGAGCACCTGACGCCTATCTCGGAGCGCGGCGGCGGCTATTCAGCCATTATCATGATGTCGAACGTGCCGGCCTTGCATCAGCCCATCGTCAAGCGTGCGGTCAATGCTGGCACTGCGGTTGGTTTTGCGCGTCAAGGCTCTGACAAGACCCATACCGACGACTACGAAGTGCACAAGGATTTTTATCGCACGCTCGCCGGGCTCTCGGCTGCCTTCCCGCGCTCGGGCTGGCGGCCGGAGTTGCCAGCGCTTCCCGCTGGCCGTGGTCAGCAACCCAGTCTGCCTCTGAAAGAGGCGCGCGATGCTCTCGGCGGGCCGTCTGATCACATCGCGCGCCTGACCTCGCCCAAGGCCGCAGTCCCGCTTTCGTCAGTGCCCAATGCGCCGCAGCGCGATACGCCGGTTCGTGAGCGTGAGCGCCTGGAACAGATGTATTTCGAGCAATTCATGGCGGACATGGGCCTAAACGGCGATGCCATGAAGCGCATTCTGGATCTGGAATCGGTGCGCGATGCCGCAGCTGATTGCTGGAACGCTCTGCAGTCCCACGGCCAGCGCAATCCCAAGCTTGCCGCCGTGCTGCGCGACATGCAGCGGCAGCTCGCCTTGCAGTTCGACGAAAGTTACAATGATCTTCGCTCGGCCGCTGGACCAGACGGCCGCAAGATCGACGTGCTTGATGATGTGCGCCAGAACATTCACAGTGCTGAGCCGCTCTTGCTGCTGCTGCCTGAATTCGGGCTGATCGGCCGCCTGATCAGCGAACTGGAAGCGGCTGCTGCGTCAGACAACGGTCAAGGCCCCGGCGAACAGTCACTGCTTGAGCGCCTGCGCGTGATCGAGGATGAACTGCATGTGCTTGATCCGGCTGACGCCAACTCGTGGCGCCGGATTATCGAAGATGCGCTTCTGCAATCGACAGAGGGCGACGTTCCGCAGTTTATGAGTGCGCCGCGCAAGGGCGACGGCAAGCCGCGGCTAAACTAAGCGCTCCGGCGGCACGCACCGTATGATGCGCGACACAATGGACTCTGACGCGTGGCGCCAGCGGGTCCTACTCTGCGGACTTAGCATAAGCGGCTGGACTGCCCGGCTCGCCGCACAATTCCGAAGAGCTTCTCAGTGTCCCAACTCGAAAGTGCCGTCAAAGAAATTGCCGGCGAAATGCTTCAGCGGCCTGACCGCGGCGACCTTGCAACCTACATTCCGGAACTGGCGCGAGTAGATCCCAAGGCATTTGGATTGGCCGTGGTTGATGCGGACGGCAACATCGCGACAGGCGGCGATGGCGACGCTGCATTCTCCATTCAAAGCATTTCGAAAGTTTTCACCCTCACGCTCGCGCTAGGTAAAGCTGGTGACAGCCTGTGGCGGCGCGTTGGCCGTGAACCTTCTGGCAGCCCGTTCAACTCAATTGTGCAGCTCGAACGCGAACGCGGCATCCCGCGCAATCCGTTTATCAACGCTGGTGCCATTGCTGTCACGGACTTGATATTGTCTGGCCATCAACCGCGCGAAGCACTTGGTGAGATTCTACGCTTCATGCAGTTTCTGGCAGATGACACCTCGATCACAATTGACAAAGCGGTCGCAGCGTCCGAGCAGCGCACAGGATTTCGCAACAGCGCGCTGGCGCACTACATGAAATCGTTTGGCGTACTCGAAAATCCTGTTGACTTAACACTCGGTGTCTACTTCCATCACTGCGCTATCGCCATGTCATGCAGGCAGCTCGCCATGGCCGGGCGCTTTCTCGCGCTCAGCGGAAGAAATCCTTCGACGGGTATGGCCGTGGTGACCCCTGAACGCGCACGGCGTATCAATGCCGTGATGCTGACCTGCGGCCACTACGATGGGTCGGGCGAATTTGCGTATCGTGTTGGCTTGCCTGGAAAGAGCGGCGTTGGCGGCGGCATTCTCGCCATTGCACCGGGGAAAGCGTCGATCGCCGTCTGGTCACCCGGACTTGATGAAGCAGGCAACTCGCGCCTCGGCCGTATTGCGCTTGAATCACTCAGTAAGCGTATGGGTTGGTCAATCTTCGGTGCCTGAGCTTTGGCGCGCGTTGCAGAAAAAGCGACTAGCGCTTAAGCGGC
>JANNXL010000380.1:0-2571 GCA_031409575.1 Hyphomicrobium sp. | reverse complement strand
TGCCAAGAGCTTTGCGCACCTTGTCGATGCGGGTCACGACACTTCCAATGCCGAGCCTTTCGTTGCCGGCCATCGAGCCCGAAGCATCGAACACCAGCATGGCGTCTTCATTGCACATAGATTGGTCGGGTTTGCCGTTGCTTGGAAGGGTTGGCGTCTGAGCGCGGGCGGGTTCAACGTGCAGCGCGCCACTGCACACCGTGATGAGTATCAAGAGAAGGGTGTAAAGAGGACGAAGTTTAAGCATCCAGATTGCCTGCAGGATTCGGAACGCAACGGCTAAGCGTTTTGCTGTACGCTGACATCACTACGTTGCTTGGATGGCATTAGATTTTCTTTGATGGCACCCGAGATGCGGTTGTGGATTGAGGCCGCGCTGCCTGCCAAGCTCAAAATATGCGACAGGCGCGCTGGCACTGCGTCATCTGGCAAATGGCGTGACGGTCCGATCAGTGACCGGCAGCCTTTAGACACGCATAGCGCTCCCGCGATCCGGCTGCATTCTCTGGTGCAAGATGAGAAACGTTGGCGCAGCCCAGTGTTTTGCGTAGCGCATTGACGAGTTCTTGCTCAGTCGACACGGAGACATATTGGCCGCCCGTCATGTCAGCCATGCAGCGCGTCGTGAAATAGCCACTGGTTTCCGTGCGGTAGCCGATGACGTGGATGGTCAAGTTCTTAGCGGTCTTCTTGAGTTCAGCCGCCAATCTGCAAGGGTCACCGCCGCACGTCTCTTCGCCATCGGTCAACAGGACGACGGTCGCGTCCTGGATTTTGTAGTTTAGAGTTTCCGCAGCCAGCCGCACCGACTCCGTCAGCGGCGTGCGGCCACGCGGATTGATGCCTTCCACGGCATGCAGGAGAGTTTGGGCGGCGTCTGCCGTAGGTCTTAGCCGCAGTTCGATGGCGTTGCAGTCATTGTACTCGCCCTCTCCGTAGACGATTAGACCCAGCCGCCGCAGCGGCGCCACTTCAGGGATGACATGCGCCATCGATTGTTTGACGCGTGCAATATAGGGAACCTTGAGCGAGCGATCCGTGGTCCCCATCGAGCCCGAGGCATCGAACACGATCATGGCATCGGACTGGCACTCCGACGCAGTGTTGACGTCCACGGCGCCAGCCGGGAAAGCCCCCAAAAGTAACGCCGAGTTGGTAACGCAAAGCACCGCTATGTAAATCGAAAAAGGCTGAGCAGGAAAGTTGTAGCCGGGGAAACGAAGTGGAAGCATTCGGAGGCCCTGCATTGATTTGAACGCTTAAAGTCTAGGTTACTTGCAGGCCGTCCGATCAGCATCCAGAACTGAACGTCTAAGATCCCGAGGCCCCCTCCTCGCCGGAGAATTTCGTGCTGTCACTATCGGATCCACGAACGCTGAGCTTATCCTCGCCTGATCCGGCATACGTGAAGCGGACATTCGGGTCTTCCGAAGTAGAAATGCCCCCTTCAATCCGGAGCAGCGATTGGCTGCCCCTGTTGATGTCGAGCCTGTCGACAAACCGCAGGGGGGTGAATGAACCGGTTTGAGGGTTCATCTGCATGCCCGTGAAATTCGGATGGCGCACCATGACCACGCCTTCGCGCCACAGCGGCTCGTGCACATCACTTGCTACCGACTTGATCTTAACGGTGCCGAGGTTGGCAAGCGCGGCATCCATGTCCTTAGACGGCAACGCGGAGCATCCACCAGCACCAGCGACAAAAGTCGCTGCCATCTGTAATTGGCCGTCGTCTGTTTCGAGCACGGCGCGCACCTGCGAAAAGCTGTCAACGCGGATACGTGTCGAAATCACCCGTTCGCCGACGTTGGCGCCGGCGCGATAGGCCTCACCGAAATGAATGACAGCGGCGATGGGAGATGGGTTGCGATCGATGATCAGCGTGATTTTGGCGGCGTGGCTAACAGTTGCCGGAGGAATCCGTATCGAGATTGGAATGAGCGCGGCATCAGCGGCCTGGGCTGGAGCGTAGAGATTGAAGGACGGGCCCGCTTCATGAATAGCGCGCGATCCGAATACATCCGCGCGGATTGAAGGCCAGACATCCGTATCGGCAGCGAATGCGAGTTGGGAAAGGGCTATGGCGAAAGTGTAAGCGGCCGTGCCACGGCAAGTCGTGCATAGCGTCAGCATCATCTCCTGGCTGCTCCTGTGCCAAATTCCCGTTTGTGGACGAAGATCGAGAATCCGCTTTCCAGTTTTTGTGTGATCGATATATGTGCGTCAAACTCATACTCAGTCAGAACGTGGACATGCGCAAATTAATTGAATTCCAGATACGTTACAAAGTTGTGTTCATTGCATTTTGTGTGGTTTTCGGATCGGCATTGGGAATTATTCCAAAAATTATCGGGATAAATACCCGAATTGGTGCAGGCGCAGAGACAGCTGGAATTGGATTGCCTCCGGCTGGTTCTGGGAAAAGCTTCAGGGACTGCGACGCCAGCCAAGGCTGCCCGGAAATGGTTGTCATCCCGGCCGTGCCCGAAGGCATTGCTCTGGGGTCACCCGAAAGCGAGCCCGGCCGCGTCAGCAATGAACAGCAGCACGCGGTGAAAATTTCCGGGTTCG
>JANNXL010000379.1:0-6750 GCA_031409575.1 Hyphomicrobium sp. | reverse complement strand
TCGCGTCATCGAGTGTGCCCAACTTGATGCCCAACTAGCTGCTCCTGTTGTGTCCTGAATGCCTGCCTGATCCCGATCCGACTGCTCCTGCCAATTGCCCGCCTGACTGTTGTCCAGATTGAAGCCGGCCCCGCAGCTCTCCCACTGCGGGGCCGCATCCGTTGTGGAAGGCAGTCTTCAAAACCTGGGTGTGGGGTCCTGCGTCACCCTGTACGCGCCCGGCTCTGGAAACCCAGAAGTTAACGGGCTAGACACACCTCCACCATGGCTTCTGTTCGTTTTGCGACTGAAGCCCAGCCCACAACCAGCCGCGGACGGCGCCAAGGCATTGGTCTCTGGGCTAAAATTCTAAGACTTGAGAGAGGGAACTCTGCCTATGGCCATCACGTCGCAAGCCGTCGTCGACTCGATGCTCTCCAGTATCGATGCCTCCAAGCGCACCGATCAGCCCTACAAGCACTGGTTTCTAACGAACTGCCTGCCCGGCGATGTCGCCACAAACATTCTGTCGCTGCCCTTCCCAGCGCCCGGCCTTGACGGCGTGTCGGGCAAGCGCGAATTGCACAACGCCACGCGCACTTATTTCGACGCGGGCAATATGGAAAAATTTGCCGCCTGCAAAGCCGTCAACGAAGCGCTTCAGGACGACCGTGTGACCCACAAGATCGCGCAGCATTTCGGCACCGATCTCAATGGCACGTACCTGCGCGTAGAATACGCCCAAGACATCGACGGCTTCTGGCTCGAACCGCATTCGGATCTCGGCGTGAAAGCCTTCACGATGCTCTTGTACATGTCGACGGACCCAAGCCACGCCGATCTCGGCACCGACATTTACAATGGAGATAAGAAGCATTTCGGCCGCTCGCCGTTCCAGTCGAACGCCGCCATGGTGTTTGTCCCGGCGGACAACACATTCCATGGCTTTGAGGGCCGCAAGATCGAAGGCGTGCGCAAGTCGGTGATCATCAATTACGTCACCGAGGAGTGGCGCGCCCGCGAACAGCTCGCGTTCCCAGACCGTCCTCTGAAGATGTAGGCCGGGCCGCCCTCAACTGCCCGGCCCGCCTTTCACCACCACCGTGTAACCGGCTGCACGCATTGCCTCGACGGTGTGCGTGAGGTGAGCGGCATCGCGCGTCTCGATCACGAGGTTCAACTCGGTGCCCTTCGCCGGCAGGTCGGTGAACACGCGCTGGTGATACACTTCGACGATGTTCGCCCCAGCCCCTCCGATCGCTTTCGAAACCAGTGCCAGTTGGCCAGGCCTGTCGGGAATGTCGATGGTCAGCCGCGACAGGCGGCCCTCGCGGGCGAGTTCGCGTGTTAGAACACTGGCTAAGAGCCGCGTATCGATGTTGCCGCCGCACAAAACGATGCCGGTCTTTGAGCCCTTGAAACGGTGCGGGTCGGCGAGCACGGCGGCGAGGCCCGCGGCACCTGCCCCTTCCACAACCGTTTTCTCAATGGTGATGAGCAGGCTCACCGCGCGCTCAAGATCGGCTTCGGACACAAGCACGATATCGTCCACGACATGAGGAATGATCCGGCTGGTCAGCACGCCCGGATCGCGCACGGCGATACCTTCGGCCAGCGTATCACCGCCGATGGGCAGGCGCGCCTTTTTGGCCTTGTTGTAGGCTGAGGGATAAAGGGCGGCCTGCACACCGATGACGCGGATCGATGGCTTCAGGGCCTTGGCCGCAATGCCCATGCCGGAGATCAGGCCGCCGCCGCCGATCGGCACCACAAGCGTGTCGAGATCTGGCACCGCGCGCAGCATTTCGAGCGCCACCGTACCCTGCCCGGCGATGACGAGGGGATCATCGAATGGATGAATGAACATGAGTCCATGCTCACGGCCGTAGCGTTCGGCAAACGCGGTGGCTTCTTCCAGCACAGCGCCCGATAAAATAACCGTCGCCCCAAAACGCCTGGTGTTTTCAACCTTCACCGACGGCGTACCCACCGGCATCACAATGGTGGCCGGAATGCCCAGACGTCCCGCGTGGTAGGCAACGCCCTGGGCGTGATTGCCAGCCGACATGGCGATGACGCCGCGCGCCCGTTCTTGCGCCGTCATCACTGAAAGCCGGTTCAGAGCGCCGCGTTCTTTGTAGGCGGCGGTGAACTGCAAGTTCTCGAACTTCAGCCACACGTCACAGCCGAGCATTGCCGACAGCGTGCGGCTTGGCACGCATGGCGTACTTACAATCGACCCAAACAAAACGTGCTCGGCGCGCTCGATGTCCGCGAGCGTAACCGGGAGCGCTGCGGGGCTTTGCGGACGACGTTCGGTCATGGGTTGAGAAGCCTGCGGAAAGAGAACCATCGCACGCGAATCGCGTTCGCGCGCAAAGCACATTACGTCAAACAGCGTCAAGCACGCAGCACGAGCAGCGCAGCGTTAGATGCTGCAGCGGAACATACCCAGCTTCTGCGCGTTCCTCATGCGGCCCCAAGCAAGACCTGCGGCAGTGTGGTCCCCATGTGCACCCAAAGGCCAGCGCAGGTCCGCGTCCCGCGTTGATGTCACAGTGAACGCCACGCCGCACCCTCCAAGGAAATCCGATGATAAAATTAAAAACGAGCCAAGTCATGATGCTGCTTGTTCTCCCGGCACTGTTTGTAACCCCCGGCGCGCCAGCCTTCGCACAAGACGTGAAGGCGCCAGTTCAGGTTGCCCAGTCCGCTGAACTTGCGAACCCTGCGCCGGACAAGAAAAAAGCAAAAAAGCCGACGCAAAATAAGAATAAGGATGCAAGCTCTTTCAACCAGGCGGCGCCTGAGACTGCTGTGCCCGCGCGCGTCAAGGACGCACGCAAACCGGCGAACAAGGCCGCTGGTAAGCCCACGGCTGTAGCAAAAAAGAAGCCGGCAAAACCGGCTCCCGCCGTGACCGCGACGGTACCTGTGCCGGTTCAAGTTCCAGTGGACCCCCAGGTTGGGAAAGTCGACCGCGCTACACCTGGCGGCACGGCAAAAGACATCCCGCCGATCGTAAAACAAGATTCAACGGTGAAGACGGAACCCGACGCTGCGGGCAAAGACGCGGCAGCAGCCGGCGTTCCAACGACTGACGAGAAAGCCGCCGTTCGGGCAGAACGCAAAGTGGATCAGGACAAGAAAACCGATCGCGAGGAAGCGAAGGCTGAGAAGGCCGCACCAGTTTCAGCACGTCCCACGGAGGCCGTCGCCAAGAAGTCGTTTGTGGCTCCGCCCAAGCAGGCCCGCAACTTCGATCAAATCAAGAAGGACCGCAAAGAAAAGGTCTCGGCTGACGGCAAAGTCCGCGTCATCACCGAAACCGACCGCCGCGTGATCGTGAAGCAAGACAACCGCGTCATCATCCGCAACGACGATTCCGAACGCTTCCGCCGCGTGGCCCGCAACGCCACAACATCACGCAAATCGGATGGCTCGGTTGAAACGGTTTACGCGCGCGGCGACGGTGTTCGCGTCTACAACGTCACCGACCGCGACGGCCGCATTCTCTATCGCTACCGCCGCGACCGCGCCGGCCGCGACGTGGTGCTGATCGACAACCGCCGCTCGTACCGCGACGACCGCCGCGACCGGAATGGCAACCTCGCACTTGGTATCGGCGTCGGCGTAGCCATTGGCGCGATCATTGCCCTTGCCCCGCCGGTCATCTCGATCCCGCGCGATCAATACATCGTCGACTATGGCCGTGCGTCTGATGACGAGCTGTACGAAGCGTTGACGGCCCCGCCGGTTGAACGTCTGGATCGCAGCTATTCACTAGAAGAAATCCGCTACAATGCGCCGTTGCGTGAACGCATGCGCCGCATCGACGTGAACACAGTCACGTTCGACTTCGGTTCATGGGACGTGGCACCTGGCCAGTACGACTCGCTCGCCCGCATTGCGTCAGTGATCAACCGGGCACTGGATCGCAACGCCAACGAGGTTTTCCTGATTGAAGGCCACAGCGATGCGGTCGGCTCAGAAGAAGACAATCTCACGCTGTCTGACCGCCGCGCGCAGTCGGTGGCCGAGATTCTGACCAGCCAGTTCAATGTGCCGCCGGAAAATCTGGTGACGCAAGGTTATGGTGAGGAGCAGTTGAAAATCCAAACGCAAGAGCCCGAACGCGGCAACCGCCGCATCGCCTTCCGCCGCGTCACGCCGCTGCTGTCGGAGCAAACGCAGACTCAGTAACTCGGCCGGATCTAACCAACGTCAGAAACGCAAAGCCCCGGGTGTCCCTCAAAGGATGCCCGGGGCTTTTTTTGACGTGCCGTCCGGCAAGCTAGCGAGGTATCATCGGTCAACATTGACTTGAAAAATCTATGGGCCGGCCGGCGCGACCGCATTGCGCAGAGGCTCGCTGGAAATTTGAATCAATCCAACAAATGGCTGGCCAAGATCG
The DNA here is from genome assembly GCA_031409575.1 of Hyphomicrobium sp. Lineage (GTDB taxonomy): Bacteria > Pseudomonadota > Alphaproteobacteria > Rhizobiales > Hyphomicrobiaceae > JANNFX01. Next base: position 2,357 of record JANNXL010000379.1, on the reverse strand, counting down.
AGGATCAGAAAAATTGCTCCAGCAGCCGACAGTGCAAAAACGAACAGAAAACTGACAACAAATGCGTTCGGCTCAGCAAATAGACTGAAGCTAGCAAAGACAACAGTCAGCCAAAAAACCAGGACCGCCAAGAATGGCATTGGTATCGAATTCTTTGCATCCGTAAAGAGGAGAAAACGCGTTTTTGCGAGCTCAGTTGTAACCTGCGTTGCCTGGCTTTTGAAGTTGCGCTCAGCATCATTGCCTGGAGTCAGGTCCTGGATTTTTTTTAATAATTCTCTGGTCTCACGGCTCGCTTCAAAGGGTGATCCCTTGGCGATATCTGATGCATCTTCCCGCCAAATCCGGTCGGTCAATTTGACGATCGCGGGCCGCATGAGATCGCGGGCCGCACTCGCCCCCGGTCCGTATTGTGCCAGGAGCTCGTCGAGCATGATAACGTTGGCTGTCAACTGCTGAACTTGATTGCTGCGCGTGTCGAATGAACTCTTCGCGGAGGCGATCAGCAGACTGAGAACAAGCGCAGCGATCGTCCCAATGAGGCCGGTGCAAAGTCTCACCACATCCCTTGTATCCGGGTTGAGATGATGCCCTGGCAGCGTGTTGCGAAGAAATATACCGAGAAGCACGCCTCCTGAGATGCAGGCAAACACGATCAAAGACGTTACCCACGCGTTCACAATATTTGATCCCCTGCCTAGTCCCGACGCCCGGCGTGTATCTTACTTGATCTTTCCGAACAATGCCCGGCTCGTCACGATTAACTGTACCGCAAAGTGCGGTGGACTTTCGATTGGTCAAGCGTCCCTGATTGGTCCCGGGGAATTTAGGTTGAGAGAAGCAAGGGGACATGTACCCCGACAAAATAAATCCTAAACTGAACGACGAATTCGGGCAGGTCCGAACGTTTACGGTCCAGGGGGACATGACCCGATCGCCGCGCGATCGGGATCGTGTCCCCGGACAAATATTTTTCGTCGTTTCTCTGGGCGTCTCGTCTGGGGACACGATCCCGAATTCAAGTGAAGAGAATTCGGGTCATGTCCCCACGAGTCTGTCTGGGGACACGTCTCCGAACCCGCTCGGCCGCCGATCATGTGGCCAAGCCGTCAGGGGTTCGGAACATGTCCCCCCACCCCGCCAAAAAAACTTTATCCCCGCCCCGCACACCTGCCCGCATACTCACCTCGCCTCTCTCGCAAGGCGTGTCATCGTAAGGCGTTACGGCGGCACGGAGAGAGGACAGCTAGAGGTGGAGCGCGACGCACGTTTCACCTGGGGCAACCGCCGTCCGGACAGGGTGAGACGCCTGTCTGTGGAGCAGCCCACTTGGTTAAGTGGCGGCGCATCGACTCCAAACCGGTGCAGCGGGGCGGGCAGGTGTCCGCATTCTTCAATCACTCACTTCGCAGACGCAGGTTCGCCCCGCTTCTGTATTGATTTGTGCATAGCGACTGCCCTCCGGGCAGCCGGCTAGGGTGCGCGTGCGCACATTCGCCCGCGACGGCCGGCTCCCCGGAGGGGAGTCGGAGCGGGCCAGCCCAAGTGCCCTCATCCCTTCCAGACCATCACGTAGGTCGCGGCAACAAGCGGCACAGTGGCGATGATGCCCCAGATCAGCCAGAGGCGGCCATCGCGCAGATAGCTGGCGGGAATGGTGCCGCCGTCAGCCGCAAACGCGCGCGCGGCACGCGCCTGACGGATTTGCGCGGGCACCAGAATGCCAAGCCAAACGACACCGGCCGCAAGAAATAATATCTGCCCCCACACGAGCCAAGGCGCGCCGAACGGGTCGAGACCTGCCTCATACACCATGCCATAGCCCCCCGCGATGATGAGCACGATGCCAGGAAGAGTGAACAGAAAGTCCGCGGTGATGACAGCCTTCTGCGCGTGCGCCACGAGGCTCGGATTTTTGGTGCGGTCGGCGAATACTTTCCAGAATGCCGTGATGGTCACGTTTCCAATCAGCAGCACGACGCCGGCGATGTGCAGGAATTTATAGATGGAATAGAGCATAGGGGAGAGGGCCGGGTTTGCGTTTTGGCGGGACTATAATCTCAGCGCGCTGCGGTTGCCCATAGGGCACGCGCAAGGATGAATGGCCGTTGGTGTCTGACGCTTTGGGTCAGACACCGTTTCACCAATCGCGATCGGTGGCCCACTCCGCCACGCGGAGTCGCGGCGAGCAAAGCAAAAAAGTCACGCATCGCGCGGCAACGCACCCTTGGCATTGCGCTCGGGCAGCGGTTTGCCGAGCTCCTTCAGATGCGGCACGAGCTTCACTTCAGACGCAGCGTTCCAGCCGTCCTTCGCACCGCGAAAGCATCCCCGGCACACCGTGATGCCGTAGTATT
>JANNXL010000378.1:0-3387 GCA_031409575.1 Hyphomicrobium sp. | reverse complement strand
CATGGCTGCAATTCGGTGATGGCGACGAAAACGGCGCTCAAGCTCGCCGATTACGTGGTGACGGAAGCTGGCTTCGGCGCGGACTTGGGCGCTGAAAAGTTCTTCAACATCAAGTGCCGCAAGGCAGGGATCGCGCCTTCTGCGACCGTCATCGTTGCCACGGTGCGCGCGCTGAAGATGCACGGCGGCGTTGCCAAGGACGACCTCAAGCACGAGAACGTGGCTGCCCTCACCAAGGGTTGTGAAAACCTCAAGCGCCACATCGAAAACGTCAATAAGTTTGGCGTGCCGGCCGTCGTCGCCGTCAATCGTTTCATCACCGATACAGATGCCGAAGTTCAGGAAATCATGCGCGTGGCTGAAACCATGGGCACCAAGGCATTCATGTGCACGCATTGGGCCGATGGCGGCAAGGGCACGGAAGCGCTGGCCCATCATGTGGTCAACGTCATTGGCGAGGGCAAGGCGAACTTCAAGCCGCTCTATCCCGACGAAATGTCTCTGCGCGACAAGGTCAAGACAATCGCGACCGAGATTTATCATGCAGCCGACATCTCGTGCGACAGCGCCATTGAAACGCGCTTCAAGGAACTGGAGGCCGCTGGCTTCGGGCATTTGCCCGTGTGCATGGCCAAGACGCAGTATTCGTTCTCGACCGATGCCTCAAAGCGCGGCGCTCCGTCGGGCCACATCGTGCCGGTGCGCGAATTGCGCTTGGCTGCTGGGGCCGAGTTCGTCGTCGTCGTCACCGGCGATGTGATGACCATGCCCGGCCTTCCCCGCGTGCCGTCAGCCGATAGCATCCGGCTGAATGATCAAGGACAGATTGAAGGGTTGTTTTGATTTTCTTTCGAGTTCAACATTGAACACATTGAAGGGCGGTCCGATTGGTCCGCCCTTTTTTGCGCCCGGTCTTGTAGCCCGATCTTGTCGGTTGGGTTCGTGCAACCAAACAAAGACGGTCATCCTCGGGCTTGGCTCGAGGCTGACGCGTGAGGGAGGAGACAACCGTGCCCACGCCTACGGCCGCCAAGCTTTGGGTGGGGCATCATCGGCGTGCTCTTTTGCATCGACCTTGCCGATTGCCGTTGTGAGCGCGTACAGCGCTTCCTTCATGCCGGCACCGGACACGGCTGAAATCACCAGCGGTTTTTTCTTGGCTGCTTTTTTGAGCGCTTCGGCCTTCTCCGCAATCGTCGCCTCATCGAGCGCATCGCATTTCGTCAACGCGACCAGCTCTTTCTTGGTGGCAAGCTCGCCGCCATAGGCGCGTAGTTCGCGGCGCACGGTGCGATAGGCTTCGGCGACATCTTCTTCCGTTGCGTCCACCAAATGGACCAGCACGCGGCAGCGCTCCACATGGCCGAGGAACTGCGCACCAAGCCCCGCGCCCTCGTGCGCGCCTTCGATCAAGCCTGGGATATCGGCGAGTACGAAACCCACATCGCCAACCTTCACCACACCCAGGTTCGGGTGCAGTGTGGTGAAGGGATAATTCGCGATCTTGGGCTTGGCCGCAGAGACGGCCGCCAGGAACGTCGACTTGCCGGCGTTGGGCAAACCGACAAGCCCGGCGTCGGCAATGAGCTTGAGCTTCATCCAAATCGTCAGCTCTTCGCGCAATTGCCCCGGGTTGGCATGCGTCGGCGCTTGATTGGATGCGGTCTTGAAATGCGCGTTGCCAAAGCCGCCGTTGCCACCCTTTGAAATGAGCACGCGGAAGCCCGGCGCCGTCAGATCGGCGATGACGGTCTCTTCGTCTTCGGCGAGAACTTGCGTGCCCGGCGGAACACGAAGCACCATATCTTCGCCGTTGGCGCCAGCGCGGTTCTGGCCCGCGCCGTCGGTGCCCTTTTGCGCCCGGAAATGCTGCTGGTAGCGAAAGTCGATCAGGGTGTTGAGATTTTCGACGCATTCGACCCAGACATCGCCGCCTTTGCCGCCGTCGCCGCCATCGGGGCCGCCGAACTCGATGAATTTTTCGCGCCTGAAACCGATGCAGCCGTTGCCGCCATCGCCGGCTTTGACGTAAATTTTTACAACGTCGAGAAACTTCATGCGGCGCGTCTCCAAAACCTGGCCATCAAGGGACGGCGCAATTCGTAGCGTACTGTCGCGACATCGCACTGGCGTGCTTCGCAATAGGCTTTGCAGGTGCCTGTCGCTATGAAGCCGAGTTTCTCAATAACGCGCTGAGAGCCCGCATTGTCGATGAAATGGCAGCAGACCAGCCGGGTCATGCCCCTGTTGGTGAAGCAGTAGCGCACAAGCAGGCGGGCCGCTTCCGTGGCAAAGCCCCGCCCCCACCAGGGCTGGCCAATCCAGTAGCCAATTTCAACGGAGCCGTCGTCGTGCGGGAAGTAGCCGGTAGCGCCGATCAGGTCACCTTCAAACTCGACGCCGCACACGAACTCGTTGGGTTCTAGGCCGCTGATCCATTGGCGGGAGTGTGTTTCACTGTACGGATAAGGGATGCGTGCCGTCATGCTGGCCACCGCCCAATCGCCAGCCAGTACCGCAATGCGCGGGGCATCGCGATGGTTCAGCGGCCGCAACGTGAGGCGTTTGGTTTTCATGGGCCAAGTTTACGCGAACTCGAAATTACCGCCAATAACAGCAAAGGGGAGATGGCTCGCCATCTCCCCTTAGTATCACGGGTCTCGTGCTGCGTGGATTACTCTGCTGCTTCCAGCTTGGCTGCCGGGAGGACGGAGATATAGACGCGGCCGTTGCGCTTGGTGGCAAACTTCACATGACCTTCGACAACGGCGAAGATCGTGTGGTCCGTGCCCATGCCAACGCCCGTGCCGGGGTGCCATTGCGTGCCGCGCTGGCGGCACAAGATGTTGCCCGATAAAACGTGTTCGCCGCCGTACTTCTTAATGCCCAGGCGCTTGGAGTGGGAATCGCGGCCGTTGCGTGTCGAGCCGCCTGCTTTCTTTTGTGCCATGACGTGAGGCTCCTTTTCGGGTCTTGATAGGCCGGGTGCGCTTCAGGCAGGCCGCGGCGATTTCATGTCTTTAGCTTGATCTTATTAAGCGCGATCGCGGTCGGTCTTGGCACGCGGCGGTTTGCCAGCAAGCAATTCCTGAGCCTGTACCACCCACTCTTCGCGGGAGACGCGCGGGCCAATTTCGCTGGTGCCTTCGAGCTTCGTCACATCTGCCGGTGTCATTGCGGCCAGCTGCCAGAAGTGGAAGATGCCAGCCTTGTTGAGTTCTTTTTCCATCTTGGACCCAACGCCGCCAATAAGTGAAAGATCATCCGGGCGGCCGCCTTCCGCTGACTTCAAGACCGAGAATGCGCGGCCCGTGCCGGCAGCCACTGACATCGATCCGACCAAGGCCATGGTCTTAACGCCGACGCCCGTCGGCTTGGCGGAAGCGG
>JANNXL010000377.1:0-4864 GCA_031409575.1 Hyphomicrobium sp. | reverse complement strand
CGGTGCCAGTATGCCGTCGTGGCTGGCGCGCCGCTTCGAAGGACTCGAAAACGATCCCGCGACCACTCATCTCGTGGCCGCGGCTGTGGCGACCGAGCAGGCCATGGATTTGGTCGACGAAGGCGTCAAGAAGTTCCACTTCTATTCGCTCAACCGTGCTGATCTCGTTTATGCGATTTGTCATTTGCTGGGGCTTCGCCCCGTGACAGCGGCGGCACCCGCTGCAGCGGATGCGGCATAATTAAATCGTAGGTTGGGTTAGGGCGCATCTTTCGCGGCCGTAACCCAACATTTCCATCGTGTGAAAAGATGTTGGGTTACGCGCTCCCGCGCTAACCCAACCTACAAGTGAGCATTAAGGCCAATGAAAAAAATCGCAAGCTGGGCTGCACTGGAGAAGGCCGCGACCGAGCGCATTCTCATCATCGATGGGGCCATGGGCACCATGATCCAGCGCCACAAGCCGACGGAAGAAACCTATCGCGGCACGCGCTTCAAAGATTGGAAGCAGGACGTTAAAGGCAACAACGAATTGCTGTCGCTGACGCAGCCGCAGATCATCCAAGACATTCACGATCAGTATTTCGCTGCTGGCGCAGACATCGCCGAGACCAACACGTTTGGTGCGCAGGTGATCTCGCAGGCCGACTACGGCATGCAGGAACTGTCTTATGAAATGAACTTGGAAAGTGCGAAGCTCGCCCGGGCGGCAGCCGACAAATACACAACGCTCGATCCGGGAAAGCCACGCTTCGTGGCCGGTGCCGTGGGCCCGACGAACCGCACTGCATCGATCAGCCCGCAAGTGAACGATCCAGGTTTCCGCAATACGAGTTTCGATGAGCTGCGGCTCGCCTACAAGGAACAGGTCAAGGGCCTGATCGATGGCGGCTGCGATATCATCATCATCGAAACCATCTTCGATACGCTCAACGCGAAGGCGGCGGGATTTGCGGTACTCGAGGTTTACGAGGAACTCGGCATTGAATTGCCACTGATGATTTCCGGTACCATCACCGACCGTTCGGGGCGCACACTGTCGGGCCAAACCGGCGAAGCGTTTTGGTATTCCATGCGGCACCTGAAGCCGTTTTCCATAGGCCTCAACTGCGCGCTGGGGGCCGAACTGATGCGCCCCTACATCGCCGATCTTGCGCACATTGCCGGCGTTCGCATTTCGGCTTATCCCAATGCTGGCCTGCCAAACGCTATGGGCGAATATGATGAGACTGGCCACGAAATGGCGTGCAAGGTGGAACCGTGGGCGGCAGACGGCCTGATCAACATCATCGGCGGCTGCTGCGGGTCAACGCCCGATCACATCGCCCATATCGCCGAGCACGTGGCGAAGTTCAAGCCGCGCGCTGTTCCCACCATGCCGCAAAAAATGCGGTTATCGGGCCTGGAACCCTTCGTGCATGGGTGAGCGCCTCGCGCAGGCGAGAGCGGGACGGTTGCAGCAGAGGTGACGTTCAGCCGGTAAATCGCAGCACACCCTCACTCTCGCCTTGGAAAGCCCGCCGTCTTAGTCCAGATTGCGGCCACTTTCGGGGGGAAAGATTTGATGCAGCTGACGTTTCACACGCTTGACGTTTTTACCGAGACTCGGTTTGGCGGCAACCCACTTGCCGTGGTGCGCGACGCAGGTGCTCTCACATCTGAGCAGATGCAGACCATCGCGCGCGAGATCAACTTGTCGGAAACTGTATTTGTGCTGCCGCCCGAGAACCCGGCACATTCAGCGCGCATGCGGATTTTCACGCCTGCCAAAGAATTGCCCTTCGCTGGGCATCCCACCGTGGGCACAGCCGCCCTCCTTGCCGAACTGCGCGCCGAAGGATTGACAGGCGATCAGGATGCCCTTGTTGTTCTGGAGCAGACCAGCGGGACATTGCGCGTCGGCGTGCGCATGCGGCCGGGCCAAGCATCGTATGCTGAGTTTGATGCGCCCCGGCTTCCCGAAGAAGCGGGCATGCTGCCGCCGCTTGATATGCTCGCCGCCGCAGTCGGGCTGATGACAAGTGAAATCGGATTTGAAAACCACCGCCCCATTTGTTTTGCCGCCGGTAACGCGTTTGCATTTATTCCCGTTGCGTCGCTCGAAGCGATGGCGCGCGCTTATGTCGATCCGGTGCACTGGGCCCAGGCGTTGCGCGAGCAGGGTTTGGTCGGCGCGTATCTCTACACGCGTCAATGTGAGTTGCAGGCGTCGTCCTTCCACGGCCGCATGTTCGCGCCCGACTTTGGCATTCCTGAAGACCCCGCAACGGGCTCAGCAGCGGTGTGCCTAGCGGGCGTGATCCATCATTTTGATCGCCTGCCGGATGGCGACTACAAGCGGATTGTCGAGCAGGGCTACGAGATGGGCCGCCCGAGTCTGATCACGCTCAGCATCGCTGTGACCGGCGGCAAGCTGTCGAACGTGCGCATCGGCGGGCATTGTGTTCGCGTGTCGGAGGGCACGTTGGAGGTTTAGCTCCTTGCAATTTGTGCACATTTTTGGCTTATAGTTTCACATGTTGGCGATTTGGCCCCTAGAGACGCCCGGTTCTATGCGCTTTGAAACCACCATTGCTGGACCAATTATTGGCCTGGGCTCGTGCTTCACGCCCCGGAAACGCGCGTGCGCGCCGCTCCTGACCCTCCTCCTTACCGGCCCCTGAGGACCGAAGTCTTTGGCTCACGTCAAAGGCAGGCGCTCAGGGGGATGACGATGACGAGCTGATGGATCCCTGCCAGCTGCCGAGGTGTGCTGGCCTCCCGAGGAAGGACACTTTTCAATGCCGACCACATCTCCCGAACATGCGCCCGCCGCGGCCGCTCCTGTTTCAACAGACCGAGTCGTAATTTTTGATACAACTCTGCGCGACGGCGAGCAGTGCCCTGGTGCAACGATGACGTTCGAGGAAAAACTCGAAGTGGCTGACTACCTCGACGCCATGGGTGTCGACATCATCGAGGCGGGGTTCCCGATCGCATCGGAAGGTGATTTTGAAGCCGTTTCGGAAATCTCCAAGCGCGTCAAGAACGCGACCGTGGCCGGTCTCGCACGCGCGATCAACGCCGATATCGACCGGGCAGGCGATGCCGTGCGTCATGCCAAGCGCGGGCGGATACATACGTTCGTTTCGACGTCACCCATTCATCTCGCCTATCAGATGAAAAGAACTGAAGCCGAAGTGCTGGAGATTATTTCCGCCACGGTGGCACGGGCGCGCAATCTCGTTGACGATGTCGAGTGGTCGGCGATGGATGCCACGCGGACACCTATCGATTATCTGTGCCAGGCCGTTGATGCTGCCATCAAGGCGGGTGCGACCACCATCAATCTGCCTGATACGGTTGGGTACGCCACACCTGAGGAATACTACGAGATGTTCCGCGCCGTGCGCGAGCGCGTTGCCAATGCCGATAAGGCGATTTTCTCGACACACTGTCACAATGATCTCGGGCTGGCGGTTGCCAATTCACTGGCTGCCTTAAAGGCCGGCGCGCGCCAGATCGAATGCACCATCAATGGCATCGGTGAGCGGGCTGGCAATGCAGCGCTTGAAGAAGTGGTGATGGCGATTAAGACGCGGCAAGACGCGTTGCCCTATCATACCGGCATCGAAAGCACGATGCTGGCGCGCGGCTCGAAGCTCGTCTCCGCCGTCACAAATTTCCCGGTGCAGTACAACAAGGCCATCGTTGGGCGCAACGCGTTCGCGCATGAGAGCGGCATCCACCAGGACGGATTGCTCAAGTATCAGCAGACGTATGAGATCATGATGCCTGAAAGCGTAGGTGTGGCCAAAACCTCGCTCGTCATGGGTAAGCATTCGGGCCGGAATGCCTTCCGGTCGAAGCTCAAGGAATTGGGCTTTGAACTGGGCGACAACGCCATCGAGGATGCATTCAACCGCTTCAAGGCTTTGGCCGATCGCAAGAAACACGTCTACGACGAAGATTTGGAGGCGCTGGTCGACCAAGAACTCGCCCACATGCACGACCGCATGAAGGTTGTCGATTTGACGGTCATCGCCGGTACGGCCGGGCCTCAGTCGGCGACGCTGAAGCTCGAGATCGACGGTGTGGCACACACGGTTCAGTCGGCGGGCAATGGCCCCGTAGATGCAATCTTTAATGCGATCAAGATGCTGGTACCGCATGAGGCGCGCCTGGAACTCTATCAAGTGTCGGCCGTTACCGAGGGCACAGACGCGCAGGCCGAGGTGTCCGTGCGGCTTGAAGAGGGAGGGCGTGTCGTCACAGGCCGTGGGGCCGACACCGATACCATGGTGGCTTCGGCGCGTGCCTACGTGGCGGCGTTGAACAAACTGATGGTCAAGCGCCAGAAGACGGCGCAGGCTCAGTCGGTGGGTTGAACGCGCAGCTTCACACTGAGAAATCCGCCCGCGCGGGACGCGGGCGGGTCATTCCCCTCACTAACGCAGAAAGTCTCGTTCCCAGGCTGTGGCTCCGTTCCGGCTGACTTTGGGCTCTTTCGTTTGTTATCTAATACCGGTGTTGGGCCTGCCAGAATGCCCGGCACGGGAGTTGCTCTGCCGTCTGAGTGAGAATTTGTACGGCCGGCCCGCCCCCGGAAAGCGCAAGCGATACGCTGTGGCTGTAACTTAACGGGACGTTTACTATGGCAGATAGAGGAGCGATCGGGGCGAGAGGAATGCGGTTGGACGTCAGCAGCGCATTTTCAGATGATATCGCGATCGACCTCGGCACAGCCAATACGCTGGTGCATGTCGTCGGCCGTGGCATCATCATCGACGAGCCGTCGGTCGTCGCCATTCGCAATGGCGGTGCCGGGCGTGAAGTTCTTGCCGTTGGCCAAAAAGCCAAGATGATGCTCGGACGGACGCCCGAG
>JANNXL010000376.1:0-15810 GCA_031409575.1 Hyphomicrobium sp. | reverse complement strand
GTTGCTGGCCGCCGCCGCCGGTGCCGTGCTGTGTGCCTCGGCTTGGGCAATTTTTGCGAAGTTCGAGATCTACACTCTGATCGACAAGGGAACACCTTTTGCCGGTCTGCCGGACTGGGCCGCTCAATTGTCGAGTGTGGATGCCCTGCGCATTCACGGAGTATCGGTCCGGCTGATCGATGAGGTGACCGCGGCCGTTCGAGCGGGTGCTGTTACGCCAATCCATGTCACAGATGCGCTGCGCGACCATTCGGCGTCCATTCAGACAGCATGGGCCGGAGTGAAGGAGCCCGTCAAGGCGGCGCTGATCGAGGTTGTCAGATCGCTTCCACTTGATGCGACGCCCGATGCTGCGTGGCAGGCACTACGCGAGAAAGTGCTTCCGCTGGCGGCCATCGCTGCGGGCAACAAATCGGGCCTCGTTACCCTTTCGTCACTCAAGATTGACTCAGAAGCGTTGATGCACAATATGCCTGCACTGTTCAGCCTGCCAGCTTCGGCGTCTGCGCTCACACACATCAGCTTTCTTGCTGGGGCCATCGCAATTGCCAGTGCGGCGCTGTTCAATGCGGCCGCCGTGCTTAGCCGAGATTTGCTGGCACGTGCGCCCGGTGCCGGCATGACGCCGTCCCAGACGCAGGTTGCTCGCGGCATGATCGTGGTGTTGGCCGCCGCCGGTGCAGTACTAATTCTGGCAACCAATATTGATTGGCAAAGCTTAGTAGCGCTGTCGTTGACATCAGCGGCGGGAGCTTTGTTCGTTGCGCTTATTTTTGGAATTTGGTGGCAACGGACCAACGCAATGGGCGCCGTTTTGGCCATGGTGTCTGGATTGGCTATCGCACTGGCCTATGCGGCTGGGACAAAATATTTTCCAGTCGCGCTTTACGACATCTGGCCGTCGGCATCCGATGCCCTGCCCGCTGCAATCAAGCGGCTTGAAGCGCTCAGAGCAGCGCTCGCTTCGTCCCAAGGTGATACGGCTCGCGTGACCCAAGCAGCTGTCGATGTCCAAGCGGCGGGTACGCCGCTTAAGCCCGGCGTAGCGAATTGGGCGGGTCTGGGTGGGGCATGCGCGCTTGTGTTTGCTGTTCCCGTGTCAGTGGTTTTTCTGGTTCTCGGCACCTTGATCGGCCCAAGACCAACCCAATCACAAAAAGAATTCGTAAAATCTCTACATCGTCCACCAGGATCTGATGACACGCCGGTTTGGTCGCGTTAGCTGGATGTCCAAGAGCCGTGTGCCAGCTTTTTGCCGGTTCGCAGGCCTTTAACCGCGGATGCCATGACGGAACCTCTCTACGATTTGGCGATTGTTGGCGGGGGCATCAATGGTGCCGGCATTGCCGCTGATGCGGCGGCGCGCGGCTTGCGCGTTGCGCTGATCGAACAGAACGACCTGGGCAGTGCCACGTCTTCGGCCAGTTCAAAACTCGTCCACGGCGGACTGCGCTATCTCGAGCACTACGATTTCCGGCTTGTGCGCGAAGCTCTACAAGAGCGCGAAGTGCTATTGGCCAAAGCTCCACACATCATTTGGCCGCTGCGATTTGTGATGCCCCATGTCGGCGGGATGCGGTCGCGGCCGCTGATCCGGGCCGGTTTGTTCCTGTATGATCACCTGGCGCGCCGGCGTGTCATCCCGGGTTCAGCTGCCGTTGATTTGCACCGGGACCCCATGGGGCAAGCGCTGAAATCTCACTTTGCCAAAGGCTTCAGCTATTGGGACTGCTGGGCCGATGACGCGCGGCTTGTCGTGCTCAATGCACGGGCCGCGGCGCTTCAGAGTGCTGTGATCATGACCCGGACAAAGGTTACGGGCCTTGCGGCTGCCGATGGTCATTGGAATGTGACCCTGGCCGATGCTGGGGGCCAGCGGGTGCTTCAAGCGCGCGCTCTCGTCAATGCAGCCGGGCCGTGGGTCGATACGGTTGCGCAACTGGCTAACTCCGCAGCCCGGCGCAACGTCCAGCCCCGCATACGTCTCGTGCAGGGCAGCCATATTGTTGTGCCACGGATCCAAGGTGCCGATGACGCGTTTCTCCTGCAAAGTTCTGACAACCGGGTGGTTTTCGCACTGCCCTATGAGGACCAATTCACCCTCATTGGCACGACGGACGTGTCCTATGATGCTGATCCCGCAACGGTTGCCATAAGTGATGTTGAGATCAGCTACCTCCTCAATCTCGCGAACCAGTTCTTCGTCAAATCACTCAGCCGGAGTGACATCGTTTGGCAGTATTCCGGTGTGCGGCCACTATTTGACGACGGCAACGCCAATGCCTCTGCCGTCACGCGCGATTACCGGCTGGAGATGACTGCGGAAAACGTTGAACCACCGCTGTTAACCGTTCTCGGTGGCAAGCTGACGACCTACCGGAAACTCGCCGAGGCCGCCGTCGATCACTTCCGTCCCCATTTTCCTCACATGCGCCCGTGTTCCACATCGCGATCGCCATTACCTGGCGGAGATGTGGGCATGGAGGGCATCGAAGGCTTCCGCAAACGCTTAGCGGAGCAGCGGCCGGGTCTGCCGGCACCTTTCCTGAAGTTGCTTTTCCGGCGCTACGGAACTCTTACCGATGATGTGCTCGGAGACGCGCGCACACTGGCCGGCCTCGGTGCCAATTTCGGCGGCTCATTGACGGAGAGGGAAGTGATCTATCTGCGCGATCACGAGTGGGCCCGGCAGCCCGGCGACGTGCTGTGGCGCCGGACTAAGGCAGGGCTTCATATGAGCGTTGACCAACGGAAAACCGCCGAAGAACAGCTGAGCCGCCTTTTGTGACTGCGACACTCTAGCAAGTTAGGTTCAGGACGTCGGGTGCACCAATACTGTATATGTTATCGGTGTCAGTTGTGATCAAAAGTAAATTTAGGGAAATTTTTCGCAAAAATAAGAAAATATACTGAACTCCTGGATGAATTATACTTTACTCACCTGTCATTTAATTTCTTGCAACGCCAGTTCATCAGTTTATATCGAGTAGATCAAAGCATTTAGGTCTAAAATAGGTCTGTGTTATTCTTGATATTAACCATTCGAATTCATTTCCTCTTCACCCTGCCACAGCTCCGTGCACGTCTCCCGCCTGAGCGTCAAAGGTTAATGCGAGAGTGCATCACGGCGAGGGATTGGTCTGCGAAATGAAGACCATCCGGCGGATGCGCAAGAGGAGGCATACAATGGTTGTCAATTTTTCCGGCCGCGCGGCCAAGCTTCTGAGCTTTGCTTTCTTAACCATCGTTGCCGCGGTGCCGGGGGGCCTTTCGTCGGCGGATGCGCGCACCACTCCCGAAAAATCTGCGCGCGCTGAAATCTGGCGCGGCTACGGCGATGCCGGATACATTGCCCCAGCCAATAAGCAGCGCAATTCAGCGCGCACTTATTCGAACAAGATAACCTACAGCGCAGCAAAAAAATCTAAGTCGTCTTTCCAAGCTGCCGTGAAGGCATCCGGTTACAAGACCAAATATGCCAGAAAGGCATCAGGCAAGAAATATGCTGCGCTCAATTATGGCCTGAACGATGCCGGCCCCCCCGCGAAAAGTGCCACCGGCGGCGGCGTGCGCTGGGTCGCTTCATCGTCGTGCCTCAATGGATCGCTCGTCGCGCTCGTGCAGAGCGTCGCCGCCAGCTACGGTCCGGTGACCGTCAGTTCCACGTGCCGCAGCCATGGACATAATGCGTCTGTTGGCGGGGCCAAGCGCTCGCAGCACCTCACTGGCGATGCTGTCGATTTCCGCGTTCATGGCAACTATGGTGGCGTTTACGCATATTTGCGTGCCAATGCAGGCGGTGTGCATCATTATGGTGGCGGCCTGTTCCACGCGGACACGGGTGCAAAGCGGACGTGGTGAGTTAGTGGCCATTATCGCCATGGGCGGCGTGACCCGAGCGGCCGCCAGCTACGGCCTTGTGCAGGAACAGCACAGGAATAAGCCCCGTGGCCACGATGGCGAGGGCACCAGCCGCGCCTCTGTCAACCTGTTCGAGGGCTGCGAACCCGTAGACCTGTGTCGCCAGCGTTTCGAAATCGAACGGCCGCAGGAGCAGAGTCGCAGGCAGCTCTTTCATGGTGTCGACAAATACCAATAGACCCGCGGCTCCAAGCGCCGGCAGCAGCATTGGCAAATGGACACGGCGCAGAGCTGACAGTGCCGTTTCTCCCAAGGCTCGTGCAGCCGCATCTAGATTGGGCGAAATACGCTCAAAGCCGGCCTCAACGCCGCCAAGAGCAACCGCCAGAAACCGGATGACGTACGCGAGCGTCAACGCGAAAATCGATCCGGACAAGATCAATCCCGTTGACACTCCGATGGTTGAACGGGCGAAGGCGTCAAAGCGGTTATCAAGACCGGCGAGCGGAACAAGCAGCCCAAGTGCGAGCACGGTTCCAGGAATGGCGTATCCAAAGCTGGCAAGACGCACCGAAATTCGAGTCAAACCGTTGGCCGAAACGCGTCGCGCATAGGTGAGGAGAAGAGCGAGCAGGACGGCCACAAGGGCGGCCAGTCCGGCAAGATAGGCGCTGTTCAATGCTGCGGTCAAAAAAGCGCCTGATGAACTGCCGGTGCCGCTTTTCAGCGCTTGGCTGAGCAACAACAGCGACGGGACTGCAAACCCTGCAACGAACGGGATGAGGCAAAACCCGGCGGCCAACCAACCCTTCCAGCCTTCGATATCCTGGAAAGGTATCGACCTGTAACGTCCCGTCGTGTGGTGAATCATGGCACCGCCACGAAGGTGCCGTTCCAACGCAAGGATGAGGGCAACGAATAAGAGTACGATGACAGCAAGCTGCGCGGCCCCGGCAAGATCAGAACGCTGCAGCCAAGTGTCATAGATACTCGAACTCAATGTCATGACGCCCAGATGGCGGACCGCACCAAACTCGTTGAGCACTTCCATGAGCACAAGGGCGACACCCGCAGCGAGCGCCGGGCGCGCCAAAGGCAACGCGACGGCCCAGAACGTGCCCATAGGCGTTCGGCCGAGCGTGCGGGCGACTTCAAGCGCACACACGGATTGCTGCACGAAACTCGCCCGCGCCGCGAGGTAAACGTAAGGGTAGAGGACCGACGCAATAATCAGAGTCGCGCCGCCAAGAGTGCGCACTTCCGGAAACGCATAGTCAGCCGGGCCCTTCCATCCAAACGAGGATCGCAGAGCCGATTGTACCGGCCCGGCATAGTCCAAGAGGTCGGCATAACAGTAGGCTACGATGTAGGTTGGAACAGCCAGAGGTAAGACCAAAAGCCGGTCGATGACGCTGCGACCCGGAAACCGGTACATCGTCACAAGCCAAGCAGTAGACCCGCCGATTGCCAGTGTGAGCGTTCCAACGCCTGCAGCCAGAAGCAGGGTGTTGACGATCACTTCGGGTAGTATGGTTCTGATAAGATGCGGCAACGCGCTGCTGCCCGTACCAAGGGCCAGCACAACAATTGCCGCGATTGGTGCCAGAACAATCAGCAAAATAAAGGCAACAGCTGCTGACCAGAGCGGTGACGACTTGCGACGCGCGCGCCATCTTGCCAAGCTCGCGAACACGTCTGTTGACGGGTTGCGTTCCGCTTGAACCGGAGGCTCACTCGCCCAACCTGTCATGCGCTATACGTGTCCAAAAAGGTCTGACCATTGAGCGCCAATCACAGGCCGGGACCGGCATCGAACTGCACTTTGTCGACCAATTCCGAAGCGGCCTTGCGCAATGATGCGAGTTTGTCGAGCGGGATGGGATCAGCTTTCAATGGCCCCCACCCTTCGACAAGCGCCGAGGCTTTTATCCCTTCCACTGCGGGATACTCGCCGTTGGCCTGGGCATAAAGTTCCTGCGCTTCTGGTGAAACAAGAAACTCCATCAGCTGCAGTGCTGCTGCCTTGTTGGGCGCGTGGGCGGCCATGGCGACGCCTGAAATGTTCACATGTGTGCCCCGGTCCTGCGCGTTGGGGAACAAGATGTTGACCGAGTTTGCCCAGGCTTGCTGCTCGGGGTTCTTGAGCATCGCGGCCATGTAATACGTGTTGCCGATGGCGAGATCACACAGTCCGGCTTGCACGTCGCGCACGGCTTCGCGGTCGCCGCCTCCCGGTTTGCGTGCAAGGTTGTCCTTTAGGCCTTGCACCCAAGCTTCAGCTTTTTCCATGCCGTCGTTGGCGATGATCGAGGCGATGAGCGAGATGTTGTACGTGTGCTGACCTGACCGTGTGCAGATTTTTCCCTTCCACTTGGGGTCAGCAAGCTCTTCATAGGTGATCGCGGTTTGTGCAACGCGTTCTTTTGAGGCGTAAACAACGCGCGCGCGCCGGGTGAGTGCAAACCAATGGTTCTCAGCATCTCGAAGGTTCGGTGCGAGTGCCTTTGTCAGCACGTCAGACGTGACGGGCTGTGTGACGCCATCGGCCTTCGCTTGAACCAGCCAGCCAAACTCGTTGGTCAGCAGCACGTCGGCGGGGCTATTGCGATCTTCCGCCTTCATGCGCTCAATGAGACCTTCCTTGGCAAAAATAACGCGCGTACGGATTCCCGTTTTTGCAGTGAAGGCCGTCAGAAGCGGATTGATCAATTCGGGTTCGCGAAACGAGTAGATGTTCACTTCGCCTTCAGCGCCAGCAGCTGTGACCAGTGCTCCGCTGGCGCAACACAGAGCTGCAACAAGGCTAAAACTGCGTCGAAGCAACGAACGGGTGCCAGTCAATTTGCAAACAAGCATTACTTTTCTCTCCAATGTCCCAGGTTCAAAGCCGGGGGATCGGTTTCTCGTTTCCGCAAGATTTCCGGCGCGAGGTGCGGCGGTCGAAGCAGGCTCGTAAGCCCATCTAGAACAGTGTGCAATGTTATCGTCAACGGCGCTGCGGCAACCGCAACAGATTAGAAGAAGTCTAACTGCGAAACTCGATGATGATGGTGAGTCTAGACTGTCCTCGCGGATAACTCAGACCCTGCAAACCGCGCGCATAGCCAACACGACTTGACAGCATAAGTCGTCAACATTGGCATTGACGGTCCTTGGCGAACCTTGGACACTTCAGACAAGTAACCGGCACGCGGGCCGTCTGGCTGGCACTCCTGAGGACGTTCACTTGATGCTTAACAAGGTTCGCGACCAGAGCCGTCATGCCATCGTTATCGGTTCAGGATTTGGCGGTCTTGCGGCCGCAGTGCGGCTTGGTGCGCGGGGCTACCGTGTGACGGTCGTTGAACGGCTCGATGCTCCGGGCGGGCGCGCCTATGTGTTTCGCCAAGATGGTTTCACGTTTGACGCCGGCCCGACAATCATCACTGCGCCCTATGTTTTCGAAGAATTGTGGACGCTGTGCGGACGTAAGATGTCCGACGACGTGGATTTGCGGTCGATCGATCCATTCTACAAGATCCGTTTCCATGATGGCACCGTGTTTAGCTACACCGCCGACCACGAGGCGATGCGGGCCGAAGTGCGCCGTATCAATCCAGATGACGTTGCAGGTTATGACCGCTACCTCAACGACAGTGCAGAGATTTTCCGGGTGGCGTTTGCCGGCCTTGCTGATCAGCCGTTTCACGGCGTCGGCAAGCTGATCACGTCTGTGCCTGATCTCATGCGGCTTGGCGGCTACCGCTCGGTCTATTCAAAGGTCTGCGATTACTTCAAGAACGAGAAACTGCGCTTGGCCTTCAGCTTTCACCCGCTTCTCATTGGCGGCAACCCTTTCACGACCACGTCTTACTATTGTCTCATCGCACATTTGGAACGCACATATGGCGTGCACTATGCCATCGGAGGCACCGGGGCTCTCGTGCGGGGAATTGTTGGGTTGATTGAGCGGCAAGGTGGCGAAATGCGCTACAACGCCGACGTTGAGGAAATCACGGTAGAAAATGGCCGTGCAAGCGGTGTCCGGCTGGCGTCCGGCGAATACTTGACGGCAGATATAGTCGTCTCAAACGCCGATGTAGCGTGGACTTACAGCAAATTGCTTTCCAAGCAAAAGCGACGCCGTTGGAGCGACTCGAAGCTTTCACGCTCGCGCTATTCCATGAGCTTGTTCGTCTGGTACTTCGGCACCAACCGGCGCTTTGAAGACGTGTACCATCACACCATGGTGCTGGGTCCAAGATACCGCGAGCTGCTGGACGACATTTTCAAGCACAAGCGTCTTTCAGACGACTTCAGCCTCTATCTGCACCGGCCGACCGCAAATGATGCGTCACTTGCGCCGGCAGGATGCGACAGCTTTTACGTGCTTGCACCGGTGCCGCATTTGGGGAGCGGTACAAACTGGGCCGAGCACGGCGAAACCTATCGCGCCATGGTGCAAAAGCGGCTGGAGGAAACCGTATTGCCGGGCCTTGGGCCTACGATTGTCACGTCGCGCATTATGACGCCGCAGGATTTCCAAGACCGCCTGCGCTCTGTCAACGGGGCGGCGTTCTCATTTGAGCCGCAGCTGTTTCAAAGTGCCTGGTTCCGGCCGCACAACAAGAGCGAAGAAGTGGCGGGGCTCTATCTCGTCGGGGCGGGAACGCACCCGGGGGCAGGATTGCCAGGCGTTGTGTCATCGGCAAGTGTTCTCGACAAGATCGTGCCGCACGCCAGCGCGTTGACATTCTGAACTACGGAGCAAACGCAATCGATTGCCGCTGTGCGCCTCGGGCAACGGCGAGGTCATCGAGCAGGCGTGCTGCGGCAAGCCTGCCCGACATCACAGCCATCGGCACACCCGGACCAGGATGTACGGAGCCTCCCGCCAAATAGAGACCCGGTAAATTGCTGACAGCACCGGGCCGGCTGAACGACGCAAACGGGCCGTGATTGGCGCGGCCATAGAGTGCGCCGCCGGTCGCTGGGAACAGCGTGTTGAAGTCCGATGGCGTGGTGGGCACGGAGTTGACGTCTGAGCGTTTGATCGTCAGTCCGCAGCGAGACAGCAGGTTGAACGTGCGCCCGGCGTAGTCGCTGGCATCGAACTGGCGGTTGTCTCCATCGGCTGGCGCATTGATGAGAACAAGCAGCCGCTCAGGTGTGCCCGGGGCAGGCACAGTGTCGCCGACACGATCTTGCGCGCAAATATAAACGGTCGGCGCATCTACGATGTCGCGTTTGCGGAATACGGCGTCAAATTCTGCCGGGTAGTCCTCTGCAAAAAACACGTTGTGATGCGCCAACGGGAAGCCGTTTGTTTCTGCGTTCAGGCACCATGTGATGGCAGAAAGCGAACGGTCTTCGCGGGCAACGGCGGGCGCGCCACGTGCTACGCTGCTGCCGAGCAGGCCCGCTTCAAGTGCAGAGACGTCGCCGTTATAGACAATCGCGTCGGTCTCAAACATCTGCCCGTCTGCTAGAATAACGCCACTCACGCGCCCGCGTGTTGTTTTGATCTCGGTAACCCGTGCGCCAAACTGATAGCGCGCGCCTTGCGCCATGCCGAGCTTGTGCAGCGCTTCTGCCACCTTCACCATTCCGCCCTTGACCAGCCAGACACCATCCCGCTCGACGTGTGCAACGAGCATCATAGTGGCTGGTGCCAGCAGCGGCGACGAGCCAACATAAGTGGCATAGCGGCCGAACAACTGGCGCAGACGGGGATCGGTGAAGTGCTCGGCGAGTGCCGGCCAAAGAGTCTTCATGGGTGCGATGGCAAGCAGCCTGTCAAAATGACCGAAGCCGACGCGGCGTGTCAGGTCGAGGACAGACGGCCGCTCGGCGCCGATAAATGTCGTCACGAGGGTTTGGTAAATGGTAGCGCTGCGTGCGCAAAAATCGCGATATCCTTTTGCGTCCTGTGCACCTGCAAACGCACCGATGGCATCGGCAGAGCGGTCTATATCCGCAAACAGATCAAGACGGCCGCCAGCACGCCAAGCATGACGCGCCAGTAAATCAGCTGCGTTCAGGTCGAGATAGTCTTCGAGCCGCGCGCCGGCATCGTCAAACAGTGACTGGAAAATCCATCGCATGGTAAAAACGGTTGGTCCGGCGTCAATGCCGGCACCGCCCGCCTGAACGTGCCGCATCTTGCCGCCAGGACCGCTCGCTGTTTCGAGAACGGTAACGTCTGCGCCACGGCGGGCGAGATCGATGGCGGCTGCCAGCCCGCCAACGCCTGCTCCGATGACGACGACGCGGTCTTTCGTCATGCCGCCTTCGCCGATCGCTGCACCGATCCGAAGCGGCGTGAGACCTGCCGCCACTGGTAGAGAATAATCGTGAGGCCTGTGGTCAAGGGCACCGCCCACAGAACGGGGCTCAACGCCAATTCAGGCATCAGCCGCACGGCACCGAACGCAAAGAATGCCGTGTAAACGGAAATACCAGCGCCAACGAGCGCTTTGATGTGCTCATACTGCCAGTCCATGCGGCCAGAGCTCGGTTTGTAAAGAAAGTAGAGATTGGTGGCGACGGTGGCAAAGCCAACCATCGAGATTCCCATCATCAGTGGCTGCCCGATCTGCCAGCCTTGCCAAAAACAATTGATGGACACGATCGTCAGCAGAACCTGCAGCGCCAGATTGCGCCATTCGCGGTTGGCCTCGCGATCACGCTTGTTGAGGACGCACAGCCAGCCGTACCAGGCGAGATTGATCGTCAAGATGGCCAGATACTGCATCATCCAGCCGAAGATGCCGCGTACCAGCGCTTCATCGGCAATCTTTGGGTGGGTTTCCAACGGTGCGATCAGCGTACAAGTGCTAATACCAATGGCGATCGTGCCCGTGATCAGCATCGACCATGTGAACACACGCCCCCATTTCTGGTGATTGACGCCGCCCTTCTGAGACATCACTGGCACCCAAAACGAGGCCAGCCCCACCGAGCCAACGATGATGTGGCAAATGACGAGTGTGTGGAACAGGCTAACCATTCGGGAGGCCCTGACTTATTCATTTCAATCCTGCACCGCCCTGTGAGCCCAGTTCAAGTGCGAAAAGTCTCCCACCAATGGAACTTCGCAACGCCATATTCGAAACCGGTCTTGATCCGTCGACTGTGCCATGCTCGACATGGCTTTGACGGCCCCATCACATTTGGATTTTTTCGTGTACACGCCACCTAGACCCAACCCGCTGTGGGCTGTCGCCGGACTTGTCCGGACAGCCTTTGGCGGTGAAGGCAATCTCTTGAGCCTGCTCCCGGCGGCCGCTTACAAGATGCCGGTGGGCAAGCTGGGCTGGTCGCGCAGGACAATCTTGATCGTCAACGCACCAGACCTGCTGCGCGGCATCCTTACCGATCCCACAGACATCTATCCGAAAAATGATCTGATGGTGGGCGCACTTGCGCCGCTCGTGGGCGACAGCATGTTCGTGTCAAGTGGTGACACTTGGCGGCGGCAGCGGCGCATGATCGATCCCGCCTTCTCGGCTATGCGCCTCAACCGGGCGTTTGTCTCAATGACGGCCGCGGTCGATGACTACGAAATCCATCTCGATGGTCTGGCCGCGCGCGGCGAAGCATTTTCGCTCGATCTCGCCATGAGCCACCTGACGGCTGACATCATCTGCCGCACTGTTTTCTCGACGTCGCTTCACTCAACGGCCGCGCGCGAGGTGTTCGATGACTTCACGATTTTTGAACGCAGCGTGGCGCACGTGGAATTAAAACGGCTGATTTTCGATCCGCCGTGGTCAGACATCCCGCAGCATGGCGAAGTTCTGGCAGCCTGCGAACGCATTCGCGAGCATTTGGGGCTCCTGGTCGATAACCATTTGCAAGAGGGTGCGTCGTTCAACGACATTGCTGCGGCAATCGTCGCGGCCCGTGATCTCGACACGAGCGAAGGCTTCACCCGCAAAGAACTCATCGACCAGCTCGGCGTCTTTTTCTTAGCAGGCCACGAGACGACGGCCAGCGCTTTGACGTGGGCGTTCTTTATCCTCTCGCAGCAGCCAGATGTGGTGGCGCGTATCCGCCGCGAGGTCGATGCCGTGTGCGGGAACGGGCCCGTTGAGTTCGAGCATGTCAAGCGGCTTGCCTTCACGCGCAATGTTTTCCGTGAAACACTGCGGCTCTATCCGCCGATCACGTTTATTCCGCGCGTCGCAGCCAAGGATACGCAGATCGGAAAGTATCACGTGAAACGCGGGGCCATGATCATGATCGCGCCATGGACCATCCATCGCCACGCTGCGCACTGGAAAAACCCGCACGCATTTGATCCGGACCGTTTCAGCTCCGAGCGGGAGGATGAACTGGTTCCAGGAACGTATCTGCCGTTCGGATGGGGTCCGCGCGTGTGCGTCGGCGCGTCATTTGCAACAACAGAGAGCGCATTGATTTTAGCGCGCCTTGTCCGGCGCTTTGACTTTACGGCTGATCAACCCGACCGCGTCCGTCCTGTTGCTCGCCTCACGACCCGCCCGGCGGAACAGATCATATGTAGAGTGAGAAGTGCTTAAGCAGATGTCCACTCGATATCGCGTGTGGCTGCTTCGCCAAAACTCAGGCCCTTGAAAATGGATAGCGCCAAAATTTGATATGATGCCATCGGCATGAGTAGGAGCGGAAGCGGGTCGTTGGCCTGCCAAATTACATCCCTCGATCCAAACAAATACTTGAGATTGTTGCGGCGCTCGGCTGGCCGGAACACCGATTTTTGTGTCTCGGTCAGGCAGGGATAAAACTGCTGAAATAGAGTTTCACTCTTGAACCGGATGGGCTTTGGATCTTCTGGGTCAAGGATCGCGCGTGCGAGGTCGTCAGGGTGCACGAAGTGCGTCCCGCTTGTCATGCGCGGGTTGCATTCGATGGCAGAGACTTTGCCGTCGCTTGTTTCAACAAAATCAAACGAGATAAAGCCGCTGTGGCCGGCCTCAGCCACGAACTGGTCAATCCAGGCGTGGATCGCGGGCGCGTGCGTGACGCGTTCGAAGGCGACGGCAACCGTGCCCGACATCACTGTGCCTTTGTAAATCGCCGAAACAAGCGCGCGGCCTTTGTGGGCGATCGAAAAACTTGAGTAGACCTGCCCGGGAATGAACTGCTGCACGATGACATTCGGCGCGATGTCTTCGGTGGCAAGCGGCGTGGCACGTTTGAAGATTTTCACGCCTCTCCCCGAGCAGGAGAATACCGGTTTCACGACGTGCGGCCCGCTCAGGCTGAGGGCTTTGGCTTCTGGCGCAGTCGCGGCATGAGTTTGCGGCACGTTCAGGCCGTAACTTTCAGCACGCAAAATAAAAGCATGTTTGTCGTGGAGGCTGAGCAGTGTGTCCTGCGATGGCGCGAACATCGTTGTGCCGCTCGGGAGACGGTCATGGAGGGCCGCCACGTGCATACTTTCTTCGGAGATAGGGACGACCAGATCTATGGATTGCCCTGAAATAACCCTGAGGAGGCCGTCCAAATAGCGCTGGCGGCTTTCGGCCGGAGCCGTCACCCTTTCGCAAACATCAACCGAATTCGAGAGTCGCGAGACATGCCAGGAAAACGGCTCAGCGATCACGACCCGCCATCCGGCGCGTTTGAAACTGCGCGCCAGCTCGAGCGACTTGGGCAGGCGGCCCAATGTCAGCAGCACCGATTTGGCCATATCTCCCGCCCGTTCGCGACCCCAAGTTGAGACTAACGGTGCCGCTCGGTGTTGTCACCGGGAGCTGAAGGGATCTATCCGTTCGATTGGAAATGGTGCTGCCGGAGGGGATTGAACTCTCGACCTCTCCCTTACCAAGGGAGTGCTCTACCACTGAGCTACGGCAGCATTCACGACGCCCGAAAGGGCCATTCTGTAAGCATTTTGAAAGGCCTAGGCTGAGAGCCGTTAGGCAAGGCCATTAACTCCCAAGCGCCTAGCATTTTGCGAACCACTGCGCAAATCAGAAAAGCGCCTGTCCAGAAACTGCCACGGCCAGCTTAACAACGCGTTCACAGTGCCGGAACGGCGCCGTTGGTCGCGTCTAATTTGGAAGGGTCATCGACCACCCTCGCGCAAGGCATGTGTGAGTAGATTCGGCCGAGTTCCATGAAACGGCGAGTAGCAAAAATGTATGTTCCAAGTGCCCGAGACATCGAAATACTGAAACGCGTTTCTGTGCAACCATGCCCGCATCAGTCTCTACCGCTACCACAGCGGTTGAACATGGGTCCCTTGTGGATCAATACATTTGTGTGCCTGCGCCGGTCCGATACGTGGGTGATCACGCCACGGGGCTTGGCGATGTTGAGGCAATACCGCACTCTGCATTGAGTGCAAGGCGGTGGGCAAAAGGCGCCGCGCTGGCAGCTTGGCGCAACACCAATCGCGCCGCGATTCTTGTCATCAAGATTTGAACCCTCGCGACGGGCGAAATCCCGTCCAGGCTCTCATATCGTCAAGAGAACTTACGTCTGGCGGCATCTGCTTGCTCAGGCGTTGATCGTCCGCTTCTGGACACCAGCTATCCGAAGTTTCATAGGTTGCGACTATTTTGGAGCCGCGCTGCGATTTTACCTCGCAGTTGAGCACGAGCGGGCTTGAATCCATTGTCATCTGAAAACGGAACGGCAGCGAACGGGCCTCATTCAACTCCAGATACACTGTGTTTTCGGTTCGATCAGAAACCATACAAAAAATGCGCGGTGCGCACGGCAAACGAATGGTGGCGTGATGTGCGTCGCTGCGCCTTCCAAAAGATCTTCTCGTTTCGAGCATTCGCTGGCGGCCTCATAGTCAAGTAGATTGGCAATCTCACGATTTCCAAGTCAGTCATCGAGAGACCCTTGGTCGTAGTCTCGTCTATGGCGCGCCGCGCCGGTCGCGTACCCGCCAACAAAAATGAATGCCGCAAAAACAAACACCGCCACCGTTGAAGCGATCAGCAGCCACGGAATTATTTCATCAAAAATATTTGTCATCTGGATGCCTTAAACCGTAGCGCGATTGAATGAATGTTCGCGATGGAACGCGTCTTCCGTCTCACTTCGATCCAACACCAACCGCAAAGCGCTCAGAGCAGAAGCGTCCGGAGAAACACGGACTGCATTGAAGAGTGGCAACAACGAAGTAGCCATTTCCAGCTGACGGTTTGCGTCTGCCGGGCCAGGTAGCGGGAGAGCGGACGGAGGCGTGATGTGCGCGGTGCGCCGGGCATTCATCAAAAAATCCGGCACGTGCTGTAACCGTGTCTCCAAGCTGGCACCGGCCGTTGTGTGAGATAAATTCTCTGCGCCGGAGTTCGCCAATTCTGGTTTGGGAGGACTGCGAGCGGTGCTCATTTGGTCTGTTGTAACAGACGCGATTTCCTGATGGGCCGGACCGGTGCCGCCAACCGGACTGGCAATCCACGCGGCCTCCTGCGTTCTTCGCGAAACGAGTCCTGGCAAAACTTCGCCGCCGGCCTTGTTATATTGCAAGAACAGGGACCGGGCGGTTTCAAGGTCACCATCGCGTATGGCCTGACCTAAGCCACTGCGCATCCATTTGGTGCCGGCGTTATATGTCAGTGACGTCAGTGCCGCTTTCGTTCCAGAATCAAGCTTTGGAGCAAAGTGCTCCACCTGGCTCTGCGCATGACCGATTTCAGAACGGAACCGCTTCTCCGCTTCACGCCTGTCGATTGCTTCTCCAGGATAGAGCGCTTTGGTGCCGTAACCATTTGAGTTCTGCGCATAGTCCCACTGGGCGCGGGGCGTGTAGCCTTCAAAATTCCGGATTGCATTGAGGAATGTGGATTGCATGCGCAGGTGTTCACGATGTGAGGTCTACTGTCCACGCGGATCGGTGATGATTTAAGGTGCTGATGCTTGCGCGGCGCTGGTGCATGGAAATGTGTTTCTCAGCCAGCCTAGCGCAAGGCAGATGCCATACCGTCTCCCGTGCAGATCATGATGACCTGCGGCTCGCTTGGG
>JANNXL010000375.1:0-6032 GCA_031409575.1 Hyphomicrobium sp. | reverse complement strand
CTTATCAGTACTTTGACGCCTCAGCGCCACCTGTGGGTCACGCAGGCTGTGCGATGATGCTGCCTTGCGATGACTGTGGCTCGCCCTTAGGGTGCGGCGCTCCACAAGTCAGAGGCCCGGATGACGAAGACTGCAACCGCTCCGCCCAAATTCGAGGGCACCAAGTCTTATGTCACGACGCGAGACCTGAAGGTCGCGGTCAACGCGGCGATCACCCTGCAACGGCCGCTCCTGATCAAGGGCGAGCCCGGTACAGGTAAGAGCGTCCTGGCCGCTGAAGTTGCCAAGGCTCTGAGCTGCGAACTGATCGAGTGGCACATTAAATCGACGACCAAGGCCCAGCAGGGTCTTTACGAATACGACGCTGTATCCCGCCTGCGCGACAGCCAGCTGGGCGATGCCCGCGTCAAAGACATCGCCAACTACATCAAGCGCGGCAAACTTTGGGAAGCGTTTACGCGTGACGAGCGCGTGGTGCTGCTGATCGACGAAATTGACAAAGCCGATATCGAGTTCCCCAACGATCTGCTGCAAGAGCTCGATCGCATGGAGTTCTTTGTCTACGAGACCGGCGAGACCATCAAGGCCCGGCACCGCCCCATCGTTATCATCACGTCGAACAACGAAAAAGAATTGCCCGACGCGTTCTTACGCCGCTGCTTCTTCCACTTCATCAAGTTTCCCGATGCGGAAACCATGCAAGCCATCGTCGACGTGCATTTCCCCGGTTTGAAGGGGCGGCTCACGGCTGAAGCGCTGCGTGTTTTTTACGATATGCGCGACGTGCCGGGCCTTAAGAAAAAGCCCTCCACATCCGAGCTTCTGGACTGGCTGAAACTGCTGCTCAACGAGGATATCGATCCGGCAACATTGCGCGAAAGCGATGGCCGCAAACTTATCCCGCCGCTTGCTGGCGCGCTGCTCAAGAACGAGCAAGACGTGCATTTGTTCGAGCGGATTGCCTTTATGAGCCGCAGGAAGGGAGACTAAGCCTTTGGGCTTCCTGTCGAGCAAACTCCGTAAAGCGAAGAATTTTTCTTCGACTGCGATCATTCTGCTGAAGTCGTATCTCACTACTACTGGCTGGAAGGGTTATGCATCGCTGGTGGTGGCGGCCGGCATGGGGTTTATCCAACCCGTTCCGTTGGCATTCCTCGCCCATATCGCCATGGCCGCATCGAAGGGGCACGCAACCGTACCATTGCCGGGCGGCCTAGGAGTGCCCGTTCATCAGGCCTTCTATGTGGCGATTGGGCTCCTCTTACTTGAGATTCTCATTACCCATGGAATGGAGCGGCTGGTGATCGCCCAGAACAATCTGTGGCAGCAGCGCGTTCACCAAAATATTCTGCACGGTGCAGCGCGCGCCGCCAGACCGTATTTTCATATTCACAACACCGGGGCCGCCTCTGCACGCGAGTATGTGGGTATCGTGAACCGCGCCGTAACATCGGCGAGCATCTTCGGCCGCATTGTCTCCCGCGTCCTGAAGGACGGCACAACGGTCCTCATTACCCTCGCAATCCTGACCTGGCTTGACGTGTCGACACTTGGCATTATGGCCTTCATCGCATGCCTCATCGCCCCGTTCATTGCGCGCGCCTCAACGACCATGGCCAAAAGCCGGCTGGTCAACCAAAACCAGGCACGCGAGGCGCTCCCGCATGCGATTCAATGGGCCGAAAGCACCGGACTGTCTGGTACCACGCTCCCCGCGCCCGTCCCGTCTTCAAATGGACGAAACACCGTGAAGTCGGCGCCCGCGTTGCAGCCGCTCTTCGGTATGCCCAACCAGATCAAGCTGCAATACAGCAAGTTTCGCGCACTGACAGGCCTTCAATTGGTTGCTGTCCTGCTGGCCATTTTCATCTGGAACGGTGCCAGCGTTGAACACCTGTTGCAGAACAAATTGAATTACCTGGCCGTGCTGGTTGTCTTCTTGAGGTCGCTGCGCAGCTTGACGAGTTCAATTGCGCTGTTCTCACAAAGCTACACGCCTCTTGCGACGCTGCGCACGTTTCTGTCACCAAAACTCAAACCAATTCCCGTTGGCAAGCCCGCCTTACCGGTGCGTTACACCATCACCGACAGGGCGGGCAAAAAGCTCGCGATTAAACCCGGCGAACCTGTTTATCTGTTGAGCCCTGGCGCGCGGCTGGGTTTCCAGCTTGTCGGACTGTCAAACGCGCTAAAGCCAATGACACCCGCCAACGATCCAGCAGCCGTGTGGATCAACGCCTACCAGCCGGGAAAATCGGCTGAACAGGCCAGCGAACCACCGGGCGGCACCGTCTTTGCAGAACAAGATTGGCCAGCCGCCCAGCGCGACAAGACCGGCGCCGGCGCGTGTATTTTTATCGCATTGGCGCAAACAGATAGCTCTGTGCCCAGAGACGCAGACCGCCCCATGATAGTAACGGACGGCGATGACATTCTCGCCGTCGGCACGTTCGCTGAATGTTATGACCGGTTTGCAGACAATCTGACGACGGCCAAAGGTGAGAAGAAGCGCAAGCAATTGGAAGAAGACGAGAGCGAAGAGTTGGACGCGTGATCACTACAAACCCCTCGAAACGCAATCAGCTCAATGCAGCCCGCGCCCGCTTCTTAGAGGCAGGCACATTTTTGCGGCCTAAGAGCGCTGGAAGTATCCGCGCCAGCAAGGTCTTGCGGAGCGGCGGCCGCTTAGCAGCAGCGACCGGCGGCCTGGCCTTGGGTTGCGGTTTTACGTAAACCTGATCCGCTTCAGACCGGGGAACGAGATCTTTGAAAAACTCTTGCTTGCGGTCTTCCCACCAAACGCGCGAAACGACGGTCCAAGCACCGGATACATTGCTCAGTTCCACAATTTCATTGGTCGGCAAGAACAACGCAGTCAGCGCACTGCCTTCGGCCTTAAGCACGTAAAACATGGTATCAAGAACGCGCGCAGGAGACGCAGCATCGGCACCAAGGCGCGCTACGGTCTCCTCTAACCCAGGAACCGCCAAGGGGGCTCTGGAAAAATCAACAACAAAAGCCAGGAACGGATGTGCCTTGGCTTTCGTCGGAATAAAAGTCAGGTGCCCTAGTGATGCCAGCTCGCTGAACGCTTGCGCCGTCCAGTTCTTGTAGAGAATGCCCGCAAGCGCGCCGCCATCTTTGATCACGCGCCGCATTTCACTGAAATACCGCCCATCGGCGCAACGCGCTCCCCTTCTCTGAGCCACAGCGTTTGCGTTGAACATGGCCCGGTCAACAATCCCGAAGTCGAACGTGCCCGTGCCAATGGCGTTCATGTCGTAGTAAGAAGCCCGGATACCCTGACATCCATAGGCCTCAAGCTCTTTCATCGTGTCATTGATCTCGATACCAAACATCTTGTAGCCCTGGCGCATCCAAGAGCGTTGGTAGGCCCCATTATTGGTCCCGAAATTTATGCCGTAGTGATCTTCGGGCACGCCCCGGTAGCGCTCGGGCAGCAGCTTGGTCTTGTAGGCCTCGACAAGACGGGCCCAGTTTTGTTCCATGATGACGAGTTCATCGGCGCTGTAGAGCGTATGATCGTAGGTCGTGCGCGGGAACCGGTTGAGCTCGTCTTTAACCGACACAATCTCGCCCAGCTTCATGCTGTTGCGCTTGGAATTGATGATCCCGGCTTCGGCCTGCGTTTGCTTAGGAATGTGAAAGAGTTCGTCCACAACATTCTCCCCGGGCGCGTGTATTATCAGTAGAAACTGGCCTGCAATTCTGTGCAGCCACATGTCTAAGTGATTCGCCCGGGTTTTAGAATCCTCAATCGTTGGCTGCCGGCAACCGCGGGCCAAGCTCGCCGCTTTCTGATCGGGCGCTACTTCCGCGCATCAACAAATGCGTGGGCTTCTTCGGCCTTCTCAAATACGTGCGGGGCAAGGCCGCGCTTACTCAACGCCTGTTCCATCTTCAGGCGCATGAAGGCGCTCGTCGTGTAACGTGCCGTGGACAGGTAGTGATCCTCGAGCATGTATTGGACCATCCCGGCGTAGTCGTCGTAGAGGTCTTCGGCGATGCGGCAGCCGTCGTGGTTGACCACCGAGTTGACTTTACGGCCCGCCGCAACGCGGGCTGCGACCAGGATCTTACGCAGATCGTCGATGTCGGACTTCTTGCGCACGCTCCAGCCTTCGAGATTGACGAACAGAATGTTGCGGTCACTGTCGTAGCTGACACGCTCGGACAGCTTGAGATTGAGCAGTTCCGACAGCAAGTCCATCGGCTCATCGAGAAAGATGCGGCGGTCCATCGGCATCGGCTTGTTGATGATGGGCTTGAAATCCATCTGCGCCAGAATGTGCTTTTCGATATCGATGCCCGGGGCCACCTCGATCAGTTCAAGGCCTGCGGGCGTCAACTGGAACACACACCGCTCAGTGACGTAAATTACGGGTTGCGATTTGTCGCTCGCATACTTGCCGCTGAAGGTGACCTGCTCGACGTTGCGGACAAACTTGCGCGAGCGGCCTTCCTGCACGATCCGCATCTTGCCATAGGCGAGTTCCACCTTCAGGCCGCCGGCTGTGAATGTCCCCGCGAATACAACGGCACGTGCGTTTTGAGAAATGTCAATGAAGCCGCCACAGCCATTCAAGCGCCCGCCGAATTTGCTGGTGTTGACATTGCCCTGCTCATCGCACTCGGCCATGCCTAGACAGGTCAGATCGAGCCCGCCGCCGTGATAGAAATCGAACATCATGTTCTGATCGATGACCGAGTGCGCGTTGGCGGATGCTCCGAAGCTTGATCCGCCCGCCAGCACGCCGCCTATGGCCCCGGCCTCGGTCGTCATGGTAATGTAGGGCGTCACTTTTTCTTCGTTAGCGACCGCCGCAACACCATCGGGGGCGCCGACGCCCAAGTTAATCACACCATTGGGCGGCAATTCGAAAGCGGCGCGGCGCGCAATAATCTTGCGTTCGTCGAGATCCATCTTGGACATGGCATCAACCGGCACGCGCACTTCGCCCGACAGCGAG
Source organism: Hyphomicrobium sp. (assembly GCA_031409575.1). Taxonomy (GTDB): domain Bacteria; phylum Pseudomonadota; class Alphaproteobacteria; order Rhizobiales; family Hyphomicrobiaceae; genus JANNFX01. Next base: position 1,041 of record JANNXL010000375.1, on the reverse strand, counting down.
GGATCATACATCACGCCGTAGTTCATGCGATGCATCTCGGGGCTGTCAGCCACGACGACGCAATCGACGAGAATGCCCGGTACGCGCACGTCCTTCGGCTTGATGGAACCCTGTTCAACGATGCGTTCGACCTGCGCGATGACCACGCCGCCGTTGTTGTGCGCAGCCATGGCCTGGGCCAGTGCGTCGAGCGTGAGCGCCTCTTTTTCCATGCTGAGGTTGCCGGAAGGGTCAGCGCTCGTGGCGCGGATCAACGCGACATCTATGGGCGTTGCTTTGTAAAACAGCCACTGCCGCCCATCCACTTCAACAAGCTTGACGATATCTTCCGTCGTCACGTCGTTGACTTTTCCGCCGCCAAGACGGGGATCGACATACGTGTGCAACCCTACCTTGGTGAACAGTCCCGGCTGGCCGGACGCGCACGTGCGATACAATTTCGAAATCACGCCTTGGGGCAGATTGTAACCCTGGATTTTGTTCTCTTGAGCGGCCTGAGCCACCTTGGGCATGCGGCCGAAATTAGCAGCGATCACGCGCGAGAGAAGTCCTTCGTGATGAAGGCGGCCTGTACCGAGGCCTTTACTGTCGCCGGCACCCGCACACATGATCAGCGTCAGGTCCTTGGGTTTTTGCGTGGCGACGTAGCGTTTTTCCAGTGCCGCATGCAGCGCCTCTGGAATGCAGCTTTGAACGAACCCGGTGGTGCAGACCACATCACCATCCCTCACAAGTGCGATGGCCTCGTCGGCGGAAATGACCTTGTTCTTCATGGCAGCACGTTTCCCGGTTTGGCTCGTCTCGCAGCGGCTGGACCTGGGATTAGACACGCCCGGCTCGCATCGAGATCATGTTATTATGAGGTCGCCTCAACGAACGCGCGGGCGCTGCCATGCCCATAGCGTCAAGTTCGCCTCATGGCCCCACTCAAATGGGTAAGCAGCCCCTATCCGCATTGTGCGTCGTGGCCGCAGGCCAGGCCCAGCAAGTCAGGTGGTGCGTTGCAGCATTAGAGACAATTGCATCGACCGGCCGGCACCC
>JANNXL010000374.1:0-3549 GCA_031409575.1 Hyphomicrobium sp. | reverse complement strand
CAAGATGGTCGACAAGGCGCGGAATTAGCATTCCTGAGCGGCCGCTCCGCCCATCGGGTCGGCCGCCCAAATGCTATGGAAGCACACAGTCTTTAGACATTGGAATTTTGGCCACGTCGCCACTGCCTACGCATACAATAGTGACCGACATTCCCTTCCTAAGCGTTGCCAGTTGGCGCTCTGCCGATTCATCAAACTTGAACTGTGGCTCCATGAATTGATTGACACCCCCTTTGAGGGTTAGGTACGGATTGCCAAAAAGATCAGTATTGATACTATTCACAGTGCCGGTTATTTTGAACTTCTTGCTTTTGAATTGTTGGTCGGCAGCAACGGTATTTTCAGCGTAAGCGTTCGCCAATTGAGACGCCTGAATTGTTGGCAGCGAGGCCATCTCATTTTGTGCACGCTGCCGAGATTGGGCCGCTTCTGCGTCGCGTGTTTTTTGCAGCTCCAACTGATCGGCTGCACGTTGCTCCGGAGTTTTAGCGCTATCAATCAGAACTCCAAGAAGAACCAGCCCACCAAAGCAGATCAAGATCCATTTAAAAAGTTTGCCCATAATTTACCCCAGCAAGTAAGGACACAATATCATTAGTTTGTACCAGCCATTTTGATGGCGGCAACCGTATTGTTCTTGGCTTGAGTTGATCGATTCAGGTCGGTCGAACCAGAAAGTAGAGGCATGCCGTAAGGACAAAATCAAATCGGGGGCTCGCAGGCTGGGCTGAGTATGTTATTCTGAGTATATGACCGCGCTGCCAATAGAAAAAATGACATCGCAAGCGTTCCTTGACTGGACATCCAGCCAGCCGAAGGGGAGGTACGAGCTCGTCGATGGCGAGGTTGTGGCTATGGCGCCAGAGCGCGTCCGGCATGTGATCGTTAAGGGCAACGTATTTAGCGCCTTGCGACAGGCGATTGGCGACGCCGGACTGCCCTGCATGGTTTTCACGGACGGCGCATCGGTAGTGATCAACGAGTGGACTACGTACGAGCCCGACGCGACAGTTCAATGCGGTGTCACCGTCGATCTCGATTCAATGGTTGCTGAAAAACCGATGATTGTAGTTGAGGTCACGTCTCCGTCGTCAGACGCACGGGATAATTCCAGCAAGCTCGCAGACTATTTTACCGTGCCAAGCATCTTGCACGTGCTGATCGTGGATCCGGTCAGAAAAATTCTGATCCAGCATTCGCGGGGCAGCGGTACCGACTTGGTGACGCGAATCGTGCACAGCCATGAAGTCTTACGACTTGATCCGCCGGGTATTGTGTTAGCGGCCGACGGTTTTTACACGAATATCTGACAGACCCGGCTTTCGGGGTGGAACGCTGCCGAAAAGCTCTCCATAGGGCGGGCGGTGGAGAAGCGGGATCTCCACCGCCCGATCCGGAGGCTCCCCCCAAATTGGGTCAAGCTCCGGATGAGGCCCGGGATAGCGCTGACTGCGGTGTGCGGGGTCCGCAGCCGGCGTTGATAACTCCCAGGCCATTCATCTTCCAGTTCCCCGGAAATCAGTTTCACCATAGAGCCGCCAGATCGTGGCCCAAAAACGTCAGTAGTTTGGCTTTCTTAGCCGAGCAGCTTCACGTTAAGTTTCATGACTGAAATATGCTCACTCTGGGTTTGCGCGTACCCGCTCTGCACTCGCGCCGAAGGCGCACGAGCCGGCGCAGCCGGCCTTGGCCCATTCGGGCCGGGCACGGAGCCGGCCGGTACGCGCTGGTTCTATTTGTGAGCGGCGGCCGGCGCGCGCAACGCGTGTCGCCGCGAACCAACAAAGCTTCCGGCCGCCGCTCACGAAGCCCCTTCAATTCAATTTGATTGAAAGCCCGCCACGAATGGTGGTGAGGTCGAGATCCGTATCGATTGAGCCGTGCGACGTGGTCATCGTTTCTTCGCCAAAGCCATAATGAAGGGCTTCGGCGCGCAGCGAGATCGCCGGCGTCAGAGCCAGTTCTGCGCCCAGCCCAACAGCGTATCCGGTAAGCGTTTCAGACAGCGTGATGTCTGTCCCTGGCCCGGTGATGGAGAGATCAAGCCCGCCCATCGCAACGCCCGCTGTGCCGTAGAACAGCCAGCTTCCTGTTGCGTAGCCTAACCTGAGCCGCAGGCTCGAAACCCAATCCGCCGATGCGCGCAGCTGATCGCCGCCTGATAGATCTTCGGAGCCTTCACTACCGGTCCAGTTGGCGTCGATCTCAAGCCCGGTTACGAGGGAACCAGACTGGAAATTGTAGCCAGCATGAAGGCCGCCGAGAAATCCAGACGGATCAACCGAGCGATTTATGGGGGCCGAGAGGTGACTTTCGCCGCTGCCCCAACCGGCGTTGCCGCCGAAGTAAAGTCCATTCCAGTTCGTCGCTGCGTAACCGGGCCGGTAACTTCCGTCGAGCGGGCGGCGGTCTGAAAGGGAGAAGTATGAGGTTCCAGGGGCCGAGCCGCCGCCCCACTCCGCTGCGGCTGCCACTGGGGCAACTGTGGCAGAGGATAAGAAACAGGCGGCCATCGACGCACGCCATTTGGCCATCGGGATCATGCTGTGTCCTTACGCGTTACAAGGAGGACGCAGGACAGAGCATTGCCTATCCAGGCTGCCATATCCCCCAGAGTTGGTTAAGCTGTGGTTAAGTATATGAGCCGGGCGTGCCAAATCGTCTTGGTGCGGGGCACAGCGGGCGCTGACCCACGTGCGTATCTGCACATAGGAATCGGTGATACAACTTCTCGCTACTGAACCAACGATGCCTGCGGACCGCGCGGGCTACTGATTGAGAGTTTGAACATGACGAGTGCAAAACCGGCCAAGCGTCCGGCACCTGCTGAACAAGACAAACTGATCGCAGCTGCACTCAAAGAAGCTGGACGGCCTGTAAGTGCATACGAGATCATCGACCGTGTTCGGGGTGATGCGACGCTTGCTCCGCAGACAGTATATCGCGCGCTTGACCGTTTGATCAGCGCCGGCGTCGTCCATCGGCTTGAGAGTTTAAACGCGTTCGTTGCATGCGCGCACGCCTCCCACCGCGGCACGGCGATTTTTGCCATTTGCGAAAGCTGCAACGCTGTGCGCGAGTTCGACCAAGTGTCTGCCGTCAAGGCGCTGCAAGCGTGGGCGGATAAAACACACTTCAGTGTGCGTCAGATGACGCTCGAATTGCGCGGGCGGTGCGCAGCGTGCGCGGAGGCTGAAAACTGACCGCCGGTGCGATGACCTTGACGCGTCGCGCTCAATGTCATCCGCGATGGAACGCGAGGCTAGACTGAAAGTATGCCGCGCGGCGGCTCATCAGCATAGCAACCATCAGAAACTGTTTACGGTTTTTCATTTTATCGCCCTGGAAATCCTCCAGCGAGCCATTGACCGCTCAGTGGAAAAACCTCCTCACCTCATCAGTTCTGATGATGTATGAGGCCGTGTGAGAACGCGCCGAACTCGTTGATTGAACTAGCCGAGCGCCGCGCAGGCGCAGTTCCGCCTGTTTTCGGCCCGGCGCACGCTAGAACGCGTTCTCAGGCTCGCTATCGCAACCAGCGACACGAAC
>JANNXL010000373.1:0-5200 GCA_031409575.1 Hyphomicrobium sp. | reverse complement strand
CCGAAACGCGTCCCCGCAGCTCCGGTTTCGCGCCCGATCAGATACGGCGGGATGGGGAGAGTATGCGGGGGTGATGAGACAGCGGGGATAACTTCGGGTGAGAAATTTTTCGAACAAAAAAGCCCACCCCAAACGTCATCTTCAAAACGGCGAGCCGCCGCCGTGCATCCGGAAAAGTGCTGAGCGGTTTTCCGGTCAGTTGCAAGGCCAAGAGAAAGCGAGGCGTTTCGGTGATCCAGCGTTCTGCCGGAGGCGGGCAAGCAATAAGCGTGCGCCGGAGGCCTTCCACATTTTGTGTCTTCGACGACTTTTGCGCTGGATCCCCAAATACGATCCCTTCGCTCACGTATTTGAGGATGACGGGACGGGGGAATGCGCCCCAGCACGCGCTCTAACCAGAGGCTTGCATGCCGACCGGGCTCAAGGCATCTTGAGTTGAGAGGGTCCCATGCCACGCACCATCAAACTCGGATCGTATAGCTTCATGCTGCCGGATTGGGCGCCAGCACGGATTGCCATCGGGTTCGTGTTCATATGTATGGGTTTTCTCGGATTCCTGCCGGTGCTCGGATTCTGGATGATCCCGATCGGAATTGCGATCTTGTCCTATGACATTCCGCGTGTCCGCCTGTTCCGGCAGAAAGTCATGGCTTGGTGGCGCGGAAGGAAATCGCCACCGGCTGCGTAGTATCGCGGTTACGCCCGGTTCGGCCGGAACCAAGCATGGATCCGCCGTAGACGTACTTAAGCACTGGTGATCCACAGACAAAGTTTGGCAGCCTGGTCATGCGGCCCCAGTCACTTCGGGCTCATCCCTGCCCGTCCATACGCTTTTTCCAGTCTTCGCCGGCGGCGCGGGCGTCGTTGATCAGCGGGTCTTCAACTTTGATGGCGTCGAATGCCGTCACAGTCGCCGATACAGTGGTCAGGTCCTGCGGCGCAAGCTGGGGCTTGATCAAATCACGGCGGCGCACGGATTCGCCATCACCACCACGGGCCGCCAAACTGTACCACTTCATGGCCTGCTTCACGTCTTTTTCAACGCCCAAACCACTCTCATAAAGAACGCCGAGATTGTACTGGCTATCCTGCAAGTCGCGGTCGGCAGCCTGCCGGAACCATTTAGCAGCCGTCGCATAGTCCGGTGGGCCGCTCTGGCGGCTGGCACTCAGCACGGCGAGGTTGTGCATCGCTTTCACGTTGCCCTGGTCAGCTGCGCGCTGATACCAGGAGCGAGCCGTTCCCGTATCGGCCTTGATGCCAAGGCCGCGCTCATAGAGTGTGCCGAGGCGATACTGCGCCTGGGCAAAGCCCTGCGCCGCAGAGCGCTGATACCAGCGCAGCGCTTCCTTGAAGTTTTGTGCCGTGCCTTTGCCCTCGGCGAGGCGGGAGGCGGCTTCGAACTCAGCTGAGGCATCACCCTTGGCCGCGGCAAGCCGCAGCGACAGGGGACCAACCGTTACGGGCGGCAGATCGAGTGCGCTCGCGCGGGCATCCGTCGTCTTAGCCTGTGAACTGATCGCACCCGGCTGGGCGGTCACTGCGGTAGCCGGAGATAGCGCTGTGATCGGCACTTCCTTCATGAAGGAGGCGGGCGTCATGGTGTTGGCTGCCGTCTCGCCCAACTGGGTCGAGAGGTTCGCCAAGGTTTGCTGATGCTGCAGAATGGCGAGGTTCACCGGCGACACAGGTTCTGTCGAATGACGCAAGCGAATGCCAGGCGGTGGCGGTCCTGCGGGGTCATAAGAGATCTTGCTAGGGGCGGGGACCGGGCCGTCTGAGGACCCGGCCTCGGGACCAGAATCCGGATCTGTCTCAAACATCATACCATTTTCAGTGACGCCGGTTGCCGGAACATCGCCGTCAGGGCCCGAGGCTTGGGGCCTGCCGGCAAACGGCGTTTCTGCCGGTGCCGTTGCCGAGGGTTGGCCCTGCGGGTTCGCGGTATCGGAGCCGGCGAACGGATTGCCTGTGGCGCTGGCAGCGGGAGCCGCCGCGTCGCCCTCTGGCGTGGCGTCGGTAACGGCGGGGGTGGTGATGGCGATGGAAGCTGATGACGGCAGGTAGATTTTTTTCGCAAGTCCGCCGGCGGCGAGGACGGCGAGCACGGCCAGGGCTACGACGCGAAGGTTTGACGATCCGCCTGCGGCCGCCTTTTTGGCGGGTTTGGCAGCGCCGGTCTTGGCTTCAGAGCCACGCGACCTGCTGGGGCTTGCGTCGAGGGCGGCGCCGGCTGCGGCAGCCGCTTGGGCGGCCGACGCACGCTGCTTGGCGCGTTGTGCATCTGCCACGAAATCCTGGCGCAGTTTGTCGATGCCGGTTCGTTCGTCTGTTTGTGCGCCTTCGGGCAACGAGGGAGCGAAAGGCCCCGGCTCATCCATGGCATCACGCGCGCCACCAGCCACGGAGCTAGGGCGAGGGCCGGCTTGCAGGGGCTCAAGGGCTGGTAACTCGCGGCCCATATCGCGCTGGCGTTCAATGGGCGCATGCTGCTTGACGGCCGGTGCTTGGGCCATGGGCGGGGCTGCGATGGGCGCGATGTTGTAAGTCGCGGCTGCCTGGGCTGCCTCCATCGTATCGATGCGGTCTAAGACGCGAATGAGGGCCTGCTGCAGCGTATCGAGCATCAGCGCGTGGTGTTCGTCGCCGTCACGGCGTTCGGTGATGTAGCTTTCGAGCAGACCACGCACGCTTGCGATCTGATCGTCATTGGCAGCGAAGGTCGCGCTCATTCCGGAGGCTATGGCGCTGCTGCCAAACCGGTTGGCAACATGCTCGGCGGCTTCCTCGGCCATGCGCTGGAAGTCTTCAGCGGCGAATCCGGCACCGGGTGCGGCGGGGTGGTTTTCAAATTGAGCGGCAAGATGCTCGACCACTTCGTGCAATTGCGATTCGATACCGTCGAGGCGGCCCAGTTGCACCTGTGTTTGTTCGAGGTGGCGCGAGATCTCTTCGATATGCGCCTCAACCAGCTTCAAGCCATCGACATCAGACCGGGTGGCGACATCCTGCAGCGACAGTCCCAAGTGCCGTTCGAGCTGGGCAAGGCGCTCATCGAGCGAGGCCAGAATGTCATGGGCAGGCGCATCGCTGAGCGACTCTTGAAGGCGTTCAGCCAGGCCGGCGAACTGGGTTTCAAGCCAGTGCCGGTCAGCAGCTAAAGCTGCAACGGCGGGGTTGGGCACTGAAGGAGCGGGCGGCAGGGCGCTCAGGTCGGGCACATGGGTTAGGGGCGCGGCCACAAGCGTGGCGGCCGGCACTGGGCTTGCCCCCAGTGAGAGTTTGATCTGCGGCATGACGGGGGCAGCCATTTGAACAGGAGCCGATGTGACCTGATGGCCGGCATCTTCGTAGACGCGCGTCAGGGCTTCGGCGTCGTTGTCACTCCAACCGTCTGACGAATGGATTGGGCCGCCGGTATCGACAACATCAAAGGTGTCAGTTTCAGCGGTCTCGGCACGGGTGCGGACAAAGTCGGCGGCCCAGTTGAAATTCGGGTTTGACGACGCAGGCGACGCAGAGCGCAAAGCCATTGGACTGGATGCGGCAGTGGACCGTGTGGCACTGGGATGATCGTCTGTGACGCCATGGTCTGCCGGCGCGGCTTGCGAAACCATCTCCCGGCTGTGACGTGTCTCCACGATCTGCTGAGCCAAATGCGACAGCGCGTCTTCGATGCGGACGAACGCGGGCACCAGTTCGTTTGGCACTTGCGGACGCGCAGCGCGGGCATCGCTGCCCAGCTGCTGCAAACGTGATTGCATATTGGCGAGTACTTCGCCTTGGCGGCGATCGGCGTCCGCAATTTGACCGGCGATCACGCTGAGCAGCCGGCTCACTTCAGCTTGGCCGTGGGGATACGGCAGGGCGGGAATTGAACCTTCGTTCTGGGTGTTCGTCCCCAGTGCGGAACCAAGTGTGTCGTGCAGCATTCCAATCCCCGTGAGCACTTCTGCACCAGACTGTCTAACGGGAGCGCGGCCGCAGCAAAGTGCTGCAGGTGCATCGGCACGTCAGGCGGCCCGTGTGCGGTGAAGCTGTGAGACGCAGCGAACATTCTCCACAACCGTAAGTCCCACCGTCTCAGGCGGCAGTAAACGTCGGGTTAAGGTCCGTAACGAAGTGGGGCGACTGCCCAAAAAACCCAGCATTCCAGGCCATTCCGCAGCAGGAGGCTTGCGGCGGCTGGATGCTTACGCAGCGTCGCCGCGACGCTTTGGCGGAGTGATTCGAAATTCGGCTGATTGGAATGCTCAAGAATACGGCATCGATTTCGCCATAGTCGCGGCTTAGACTAACTCGGGATTTGAGCGAAGGAGACCTGCCATGAGCAAAGCGCTTGCAACTGCCTCGGCCCTGGCACTGCTGGCCGGCCTAGCCGTTACTCCGTATTCCCTTGCCGCAGGCGATGATGAAGCCGGGCGCTATTCCATGTCGCCAGCCGACGGGGGCTTCGTGCGCCTGGACCGCAAAACGGGTGCGATGACGTTCTGCACCAAGGCGGACGCAAGCTGGAATTGTTCGCCGATGGGTGACGCCCAGCAATCGACGAACGCCGAGCTTGAAAAGCTTCAAGCGGAAAACAAAGACCTAAAGGACAGCAAGCGCAATCTGGAAGAGATGCTCGGCATGGCTGACCCGGATAAGCCCAAAGCGCCCGAGACCGGCAGCACGGCACCGCCCATGAAAGTCCCTTCCGAGCAGGATGTTGACCAGGCCTTCGACTACATCGAGGGCATGGTCAAAAAGTTTCGCGAGCGCATGAAAAAACTGGAAGAAGGTGCAAACGACGGCACGAATAAAGGCCAGCAACTGTAAGGATTTACAGGGGAATACTTTGCCCTTGCGCTTGGCAGAGGCTGGACACCTGGCCAAGCTGCAAGTTACAGCGATTAGAGAATCGCCAACGCTCAAACCGCGGGCAGGGCTGCCATGGCCGAACCAACGTCACCGCCGCGCCCAATGCGCTTACTCGTCGACCGGCCCGGCGCTGGCCGTTTGATCAACGGCCCGCTCGCCACCGGCGAAACGGTTGCGGTGTTGCCTGCGGGCCGCGTCAGCCGCATCAAGTCGCTTTCGAAAAACAAAGAGCCGGTGGCCAAGGCCGCACCGGGTGAGGACATCAGTGTCGAACTAGAGGATGGCATAGCTCTGCAAGCGGGCGATGTGCTGGCTCCGCCCGGCCAGACCAACTACGCCG
>JANNXL010000372.1:0-1948 GCA_031409575.1 Hyphomicrobium sp. | reverse complement strand
GAAAATGCCGCGAGCCGGAATGGCGCGAGGCCGATAACCCGCAGAACATCGTGACAGGGACGGGCCTCTATTACAAAAGTATGGGCGCCGCTGTATCGGGTGTTAATCAGCCCATCGTGGGTGTGAGCTATGACGATGCCGTGGCTTACGCGAAGTGGCTGAGCGGATTGACGGGACAATCTTACCGCCTGCCTTCGGAATCGGAATGGGAATACGCCGCCCGAGCGGGTTCAAACACCGCCTACTGGTGGGGTGGCGAACCCAACGCTCCCGATGGCAGCGCGCGAGCCGTGTGTTCGGGATGCGGCCCGAAACCGGGCAGCCAGCCCCCTGCCGCCGTGGACAGTTTTGCACCCAATCCATGGGGCCTGCACAACATGAATGGCAACGTGTGGGAGTGGGTTGATGGTTACTATTGCGAGGATTATGCGCTCGTCCCCGCTGACGGAAGCGCCAAGGTTGCCGACGACTGCCCCGTCAAAGATGCTGAGCAGCTGCACGTTTTACGTGGGGGATCAGGCTTTTACGGCGCCGATAAAATGCGGGCCGCATCACGATTGCGCAATTTCGCCGATTTCCGCAATTTCAGTGTTGGCTTCCGCGTAGCTCGTGCTGTCGGATCGGGAAATATTCCCGAAATACCACCGGGAAAACTTCCCGAAAATTGAAACCTCGCTCTTCAAGCAAACGTGAGCTCGGCGAGCAATTGCAATACTTGCCTGCAGAAGAACCTACGTTATAATGTATCATAATATTGAACTGCAATATCGGGGACCTATGACGTGTCGTTACGCCAGCAACTGCTCGGTACCATCGCGATCGTGCTGTTTGGCACATTGCTGTTAGGTGCCTTCCTCACCTACCGGCATGCGCTGAACAAGATCGAGACTGAGATGCAGGCATCGATTGCGGTGGGGGCACGCATTTCCCACAACGCAGTCGATGACGCGGAGGAAGTCGTCAATCCCGGCTTGCGGCTGAGATTACTTGTTGCTGATTTCAACGGCGATCGGCATTTGCGTGCTTCTCTGGTCGAGCCAGATGGCACCGTTGCAGCCGTTTCGGATTTGGCACCACCGCAAGAAGGGGTTCCTGCTTGGCTCTACAGGCTGCTCAGCCGCGAACCTTCTGTGTCGGCGGTTGATCTGCCGCCGGTCTTCAAAGGTCACGGGCACATCTTGCTACAGACGGACTCACGCAACGAGATTGCCGAGGTTTGGGATGATGTTCAATTGTTCATCACCATCTTGTCCATCTTCTGCGCCACCGGCTTGCTGGTGACACTACTCGTGCTGGGCCGTGCGCTGCAGCCATTGCGCATTCTGACAATAGCCTTCGACCGCATAGGCCGCGGCGACTACGGCCCCCGTATGGCCGAGACCGGGCCGCGCGAATTTGTCAGCCTGGCAACGGGCTTTAATAAAATGGCCGGACACTTGTCGGACATGGAGGGGCGCAATCGCGGCCTTCTGGTGCAGCTTGAAGCTGTGCAAGAAGAAGAGCGCGCCGAGCTCGCGCGCAATCTCCACGACGAAGTCAGCCCTCTGTTGTTCTGTGTCGGGGCCGATGCCATGGCGATCCAGCGCCTTGCTGGCGACAGCCGTGCCAATGAGCAGCCAGGCACCGAAAGATCAAAAATGAAAATCGCCGAGCACGCACGCTCAATTGAAGCTGCTGTTGGCAACATGAAGGGCAACGTCAAGGCCATCCTTGGAGACCTGCGTCCGAGCAATGTTCATGCCCTCGGACTCCATGCCGCCATCGACGAGCTGATCGAATTCTGGAAAGCGCGGCATTTGCATTTGTCGTTTTATTCGGAAATTCCCGATACCAGTTGGGGTGCCAAAATTGATGGTGCGGTTCAAGCCATCGTTGGTGAAAGCGTCAACAACGCGCTCAAGCATTCGAGCCCGCATCAGGTGAAAATCTCGATTGCTGAACGCGGCGG
>JANNXL010000371.1:0-25397 GCA_031409575.1 Hyphomicrobium sp. | reverse complement strand
GGTGCCATGCGCTTTCATGAATTTCCGGCGGGCGGTGGCCAGCGCGTTTGGGTTTGCGGGTGGTAGATAGTCGCCCGCCCCGTGACCCGAAAGCTGGCCGCCCAACATGGCATAGTAGATGCCTTCGCCCGAAGCCGGCGCGACGACGCCAGCAGCATCACCGGCCAAGATCACGTCACGGCCGTTGTCCCAGTAGCGGAGAGGCTTCAGTGGAATGGGCGCACCTTCACGGCGCAATGTTTCAGAAGCATGAAGCCCGGTCTTTTCACGCAGCTCACTCACAGCACCCTTCAACGAGAAGCCCTTGTGCGCTGAGCCGGTGCCGACACTGGTCGTATCGCCGTGCGGGAAAATCCAGGCGTAAAAATCAGGAGACAGTGTGCCGGTGTAATAGACATCGCAGCGGGTATCGGCGAATTCCGATCCGTTTGTCGACTGTGCCGCTGGCGTCGAGCCGCGCGCTGGCGAGCGTATGATTTCGTGATAGGCGAACACGAACGGAGTCTTTTCACCGCCCGGTATGGCCTGCTTGGCAACAGCAGACAACGCTCCGTCTGCACCGACCACGCACTTCGCGCGCACCGCACCCCCTACGCCGCCAGCGGATGCGGGGAGCTTGTAGCTGACAACGGCAGTGCCATCGCAATCGCGTGTCAGCGTCTCGAACGTGCCGCTGCGGCGCACCGCACCTGCCTTCTGGGCGCGCTCGCGCAGCCATTCGTCAAAGGTGTCGCGATCGACCATGCCGACGTAGCCGTTGCCATCGATGGGCATATCGACTTGCTTGTTCGCGGGTGAAACGATGCGCGCGCAGTTGACCTTGGCGACGATCAATTCGTCAGGGATTTCAAAATCTTTAATCAGCCGCGGCGGTATAGCCCCGCCGCAAGGCTTGATGCGTCCTGCACGATCGAGCAGCAATACCGAAAATCCGCGTTTGCATAATTCCGTCGCCGCCGTCGATCCCGAGGGCCCGCCGCCAATCACCACGGCATCGAACAATTCAAGATGTGATTGATCGGCTGAGCCTGCCCTCTCGTGCATGGGGCCGGTGGATAGGCGTCTCGTAAACCAGCTCATGAGCTAACCTCGACTGAGTGCTACTGTTTCCACAGTCTCAGGATAGAGCTGGGGCTCGACTCGTCCACGCCGTGCCGGAGCATCTATCCGGCGGCGTGTGGTGTCTTCGATGGCGCCTAGGGCGAGCACTGCGGCAGCCGTGAACAGCACCGCTTCACCCGCAAAGACCGTCGTGTAGGCAAAGACAGGATCTGCCCCCAGCGAGCGGAACGCATCGGACAACACAGCTCCGGCAAACCCGCCCATGCCAAAGGCGACGGCTTGCGCTGCGCCCCACATGCCCATGCGCACGCCTTCGCGCGATGCCGTGCCCGACGCCGCAAGCCCCATCATGGAACCGATGGCAGCGACCGCGAAGACGCCGTTCGCAGCACCCAAGGCAAATACTGTTGGCTTCAAAGGCCAAGGCGGCCCTGCAACACCGGCCGCAACCAGCGCCACCAGTGCGACCGCTGAAGCAAGACACCCCGCAACCGCCCAAGATCGCAGCGATCCGATCCCGAGCCCGGCGCTGCCGGCGAGTGCGACCAGCAGCATGCCGCTGAATACGCCGCCATTTTGTACTCCTGAAAGCTTTGTCGTTTCGCCTGGCGTCAAGCCGAACACGAGGCCTGCAAACGGCTCGAGAATGAGATCCTGCATCGAGTAGGCGAGCATTGAGACAAATACAAAAATGGTGAATTGGCGCGCGCGTGCGTCAGACCAGACGTCTGCCAGCGCCTGTTTGAACGGCGGCTTGGCAGTCGCGGCCGCAGTTGGATCAGTAACCCGCGCATCGTCACGCTCAATGCCCCAAACGGCAGCGAGGGTGAGCAGAAAAGCGATAACAGAGACAGCCGACGTGACAGCGACCAAACGCCAGACCGTAAACGGATCCAGATAATGACCCGCGGTGATGGTGGTGACCACGAACCCCGCGATCATCATCATCCAAACAATGGTCGCAGCCGCGCCACGCCGGCTTGCCTCAACATGCGTCGCCAGCAAGGCAAGAAGCGAGGTGCCCGCCGCCCCCACGCCAATGCCAATGAAGGTGAATGAAATAATGCCCAGGGCGATACCGGCCCACAGATGCGAGGCCATCAGGGCTGTCGCGACTGACGACCCGGCTCCGCCGATTGCCAGCGCGGCCATGCCGCCGATGATCCAGGGCGTGCGGCGCCGGCCAGCGCCGTCGGAGCCGTAGCCCCAGCGCGGGCGCAAAAACTGCAGCGCATAGTGGAACGCAACGAGCGCACTAGGCAGCATGGCTGGTAAAGCAAGTTCGACCACCATCACGCGGTTCATGGTCGATGTGGTGAGAACGACAATCGCACCGAGCGACGTCTGCACGAGGCCCATGCGGAAAATACTGAACCAACTGAAGCCACCAGTGTTGGTTGCAGCGGCCATCAGAGCGGCCCCGCAACGAGAGGACGGCCAGCGAATGCCACGGACCTGCTCGCCAGTTCCAATGTATGGTGCTGCGATAGGGTGCTCCATACGGCTATCCGAAGGAGCGCAAACCACGAGTCCGGGCTCAGCCGATGTACGGCAGGTGAAGCCGCCTGAAGTGGTGCTATGAGCGCGAATGGTCCCATGCACCAAAGCTATCGCGGCGGGGGAGAAGCGTCAACCTAGGATTACACTTTTTGATGTCAAATTCTGGATCGGAGCGTGACTTCAGGAAGCGATCTCTGCGATCTGCGGATCACGCTTCGCCGTCATGCTCCAGATCGCCCAAACCATAGCGGCGCAACTTGGAATAAAGCCCCTGCCGGCTTAGGCCCAGGATCTCTGCGGCCGAAGCGCGGTTGTCACCGGTCAATTCAAGTGCCGCCTCGATGCACAAGCGCTCGATCATATCGGTTGACTCGCGCACCAAGTCTTTCAACGAAACGCGCCCTACCAGTCCGGTCAATTGCTCAACAGATCGCGGCAGAACGCGCTGACCGTTGAGTTTCGACTCCGGCCGCATGCCAACATTCCGGATTGTGAACCCAATGCATGGGTGCTCGCCGTTCATAACAGCCACAGCCGAAAGTTCGACATCCTCGATAGTGCCGAACTCTCCGCGCATGACGGTGGCGAAGTTCTTTACCGCTCCGTGCTCGCGTAAGTTTGTCATCATCACGCTGACGTCAACGCCCTGGCGTCCAAGCCACCGGCTCAGGTTCTCACCACGGGTTTGTTCCATCGTTGCGACTTGCGTCAGCTCAAGGAATGCCGAGTTGGCCGTTAGAACATTAAGTTCCAGGTCTGTGACGACGAACCCGTCCGGCAACTTTTCGACTACATCTATGAGGTTCGATTTTGCGGGCGCTAAGGCTGCGGAACTTTGAGTGCCCGGGACGAGCCGCACGAGGAAATGTGTTGTGGTTTCCTGCCGGAACAGTGATGCCGAGACCTCCAGCCGGGTTTTGGTGCCGCTCAAGTTCGCCGTGACAGGTTCCGAGTGGCCAGACGAGCGCACAGCAGCCAAATGAGCTTGAACGGCGCGTGCACCATCCGTATCGAAGATGCCCGAGAACTCGCGGCCGTTTAGTTTCTTACCGCCTTTGCTTAACAGCTGACTGGCTGCGGGATTTGCGTCGACAATTTTTTCCTGCGCGGCATCTATGATGAGCACAGCTTCCGATGCAATTTGGAACAGCAAGCGATAGCGCGTCTCAGCGTGCCGCAGGCGTGCATATTCCCGCTCCATTGATTGCTGAACGTCAACGAGCCTTTGCTGCAACGCCGACATCGACCGCAGATCGCGGCCGACAACAACGACTCGCCCGTTGTCTGCCACCTGGATTGCGGAATATCTGACCGGCACGTCCAAACCGGTGGGCGAGTGATGATTGACCTGGCGCGCCCGCACCGGTTTTTTATCGCGGGCTTCGCTCAGCAATTCTTCAATCTTGGCGCGGCTCTCGATGGTGACGGTATCGACCCAACGCTGGCCCAGCCATTTTTCGAAGCCATGACCCGCGAGATCTTTGCCACTGAACGCGACGTCTTTCACGACCCCTTTGGCATCGATGACCAACGCAACGTCGGCGGCCGCTGCAATAACTTTTGCGGCGGCCTCGGCATCCAGATCGCCGAGAGTTTTTTTAGGGGCGTTGAACTGGTCCACAGCTTTTCGTGCAACCTGCGTTTCCATCCCGGCGACAGTGTCCATCGTTTTGAGGTTCAGCGGGTCACGCCGACCCTTACAGATTGCGGGTTCGACAGTTGCAAAATGGCCTGACGCGCATCTGCAGCCGTTCCGTCCGCTCCAACTAAGTCAGCAAATTCCGGATGCTCGACGAACAACCGGCCACCAACGACAATACGCACCTTGGCATTGCGCGACGCTTTGCGCAGAGCCACGATTACAGCTGAAAGTTCCGGCAGCAGAAGATCTGAGCCCACTGACAAACCAATCAAATCAAATCTTTCAGCACGTACAGCCTCGATCAGATCCTGCCTCGAATCAAACCGCCCGCCTCTGACATCCCAGCCAGCGCGGCGGAAGAACTCTTCCACCATATTGATGCCAAATGTATGGTCATCGCCCGGCAGCGTCGTCAAAAGTGCGCGGCTGGCAACATATGTTCCACCTGACTCGTTTTCGAATGCTGGTCCGAAGTGATGAAGAACCTGCTGCAAGCGCGACAGGCCAATTGTCACCTCTGTAAAGTCTGTCAGATCGGCAACCCACATCTTTCCGAGCAACTGCGCGGCTGGGGCGATCAAGTCTAGGAAGATCGTCTCCAAAGATACGCCCTGGTCTCGCAAGGCATCGACATACCCGCACGCGATGACCGTATCATGCTCAACAACAATGCGAGCAAGTTCTGCGACATCCTCAAAAATCGGCTTCCTTACGGCCACCAGTGCCGTAGCAGGCACTTGACCCTCGCAGCGGTGGGCCAGCATAAGGCGCGGAATAATCTCGGCTTCGATCATGAGCGCCAGGGCCTGCGGACCCATCGGGGCCACTAAGCCACTCGCAGATGAAGGGTTGGCTTTGCTTACAGAACTATAGAGAACTTCACCGTCATTCAGGCTGCCGCAAATGCCCCAATTCTTAGCATTTTCTGAGTGTTGTCTCGTGCCGGCCATTGGAACTCTCCCCTGACTTCAGACTGTGAACCCGTTCTTTTTCTTTGCTCTCAATAAGTCGTGGCTATCGATTGAGGCTCAGTTTTGCGGGTTTCCCGAGGCCACTGTCTTGCTTGGCGGCAACGATTCAGTGCTCCCAGTTTGAAGTGTAAAGCACACTTGACTGCGCGGCACCACCAACTCGATTTCAATATCAGCACAGGAAAATAAAATGTAAAGCTGATTTTACGTCAATTTTGATTGACAGCAATCTTGACCCAGCTCTAGTCTCTCCTTGCAGCAGATCACACGCACGTAAATGCCGTGGGACCGCTCGGGGAAGGACGATCGTGATGCTTCAAAGCCGATCGATAAAGCAGCCGCCGCGGCGGATGGTCAGCCAACCCCTTTACACGCCTGCACAACGCAAAATTCGCGACGAAAGTGTCTGGACTCTTGTGCAGGGCGTCCTCGCGCCGGTCCAATTCTTGATTTTCCTTGTCAGTCTGTGGCTGGTCGTCAGCTACTTGCGAACAGGCGAAGGCGAAAGCGCCGCCACGATCTCAGTCGTGATCAAGACGCTGGCGCTCTACACCATCATGATTACCGGCGCGATCTGGGAGAAAGTGGTGTTTGGCCGCTACCTGTTTGCGCCTGCATTCTATTGGGAAGACGTGTTCTCGATGCTGGTCATCGGGCTCCACACCGCCTATCTCGCAGCGCTCATTACTGGCACGCTCGGCACGCAGAACCTGATGCTGCTGGCGCTGGCCGCCTACGCGACATACGTCATCAATGCCGGACAATTTATCTGGAAACTGCGGATGGCGCGGCTCGACCATGCTGCGCGCATGCAAGACGCTGATTTTAGCACCTCAGCGGATATCGCGGGGGCGGCACAATGAACGAGCGCGTCACCATCACCGCGGGTACAGCCGTGTTGAGCGCCGGCGCTTCAATTGAAAAATGCGACAAGCCGGTGCTGCGCGAGCGCGGCCAGCGTGAAGTTTTCTGTGGATTAACCGGCATCATTTGGCTGCACCGGAAAATCCAGGATGCGTTTTTCCTGGTGGTTGGCTCGCGCACGTGCGCCCACCTCGTGCAGTCGGCAGCCGGCGTCATGATCTTCGCTGAGCCGCGCTTTGCCACCGCCATCATTGACGAACGCGATTTGGCGGGATTGGCTGATTGCAACGCGGAACTCGATCGCGTGGTCACACGCCTGCTAGAGCGCCGCCCCGACGTCCGCCTCTTGTTCCTGGTTGGCTCGTGCCCCTCTGAAGTCATCAAGCTCGACCTGTCACGCGCGGCGCAGCGCTTGTCGAAAGCACACACACCTCGCGTGCGCATCCTGAATTATTCGGGCAGCGGCCTCGAAACGACCTTCACCCAGGGCGAGGATGCATGCCTCGCTTCGCTGGTGCCTGAACTCCCTGCTGAAATCGAAAACGCACCGCCCGCTTTGATGGTGGCCGGCGCGCTCTCAGACGTCGTCGAAGATCAATTCCAGCGCATCTTCGATCACCTCGGCATCGGCCCCGTACATTTCCTTCCACCGCGCCGTTCAACGGAACTGCCGCCGGTTGGCCCCAACACAAAGCTCCTGCTGGCGCAGCCCTTCCTGACCGATACGGCGCGGGCGTTAGAAGCTCGCGGAGCCGAACGGCTCGTTGCACCCTTCCCGCTTGGAGCCGAAGGCACCACGGCGTGGTTGTGGGCGGCAGCGGAATCTTTTGGCGTCGCGCGCGCGCACTTCGACGACGTGATTGCGGCCCCCTTGGCGCGTGCCCGTAAGGCCCTTGAGCCGTTGCGTGCAAAACTGGCGGGCAAGACCATATTCTTTTTCCCCGACAGCCAGCTCGAGATCCCCATCGCGAGGTTCCTCGCGAACGAGCTGGCTGTCACCCCCATTGAAGTCGGCACGCCTTACCTCAACCGCTCTCACCTTTCGGAAGAACTCGATCAGCTGCCGGATACGACGCTCGTCAGCGAAGGCCAGGACGTCGACAAGCAGCTCGATCGCTGCCGGGCCGCCAAGCCCGATCTCGTCGTCTGCGGTCTCGGCCTCGCCAACCCGCTTGAGGCCGAAGGCTTTACGACGAAGTGGTCGATCGAGCTGCTGTTCACGCCGGTCCAAGGCTATGATCAGGCCGCCGATCTCGCCGAACTATTTGCCCGCCCTCTTGTCCGCCGCACGCGGCTGGAGGTCTGAGCCATGCAACTCACCCTGTGGACCTACGAAGGCCCCCCGCACATCGGCGCGATGCGCATCGCGACCGCCATGGACGGCGTCCACTATGTGCTACACGCGCCGCAAGGCGACACCTATGCCGACCTTTTGTTCACGATGATCGAACGGCGCAAAAAGCGCCCGCCCGTCACCTACACAACATTCCAGGCACGTGATCTGGGCAGCGATACAGCGGAACTGTTCAAGAGCTCTGCACGCGATGCCTACGAGCGCTTCAAACCCGAGGCCATGTTGGTCGGCGCGTCCTGCACGGCAGAACTCATCCAGGATGATCCCGGTGGCCTAGCCAAAGCTCTTGGCTTGCCCTGCCCCGTCGTGGCGCTGGAATTGCCGGCCTACCAGAAAAAAGAAAACTGGGGCGCGGCCGAAACTTTCTATCAACTCGTACGCGCCTGCGCCGGGCCTTATGCGCCAGCTCCTGGCTTCAAACGTGCGCCCCGTGAAGAGGGCTGTCGCCCCACCTGCAATCTTCTAGGTGCAACCGCGCTTGGCTTCCGCAACCGCGATGACGTGAAGGAAATCTCAGGCCTCCTCGCCGAACTCGGTATCGACATCAATGTGGCAGCCCCGATGGGTGCGCGCCCGTCTGATCTCGCACGCCTTGGCGAAGCTGACTTTAACGTCGTGCTCTACCCGGAAGTGGCCGGCGTCACTGCCAACTGGCTTGCCCGCACGTTCACGCAGCCATCGACCAAAACCATTCCCATCGGCGTCGGCGCCACCCGCGCCTTCATCGAAGAAGTGGGCATACTTGCCGGCGTCGACGTGTCGGACTATCTCGCCTCCGAGCGCTCGCGCCTGCCGTGGTATTCGCGCTCGGTAGACTCGACATATCTTACCGGAAAGCGTGTTTTCATTTTCGGCGACGCCTCGCACGCCATTGCCGCGGCCCGCGTCGCCAGCACAGAACTTGGCTTCACGGTTGTCGGCCTTGGCACGTACTCGCGAGAATTCGGCCGCGAAATGCGCGAAGCCGCCAAGCTCTACGGCGTCGAAGCCCTCATCACCGATGACTATCTGGAAGTGGAAGAAGCCTGCCAAGCGCTGCATCCCGAACTCGTGCTCGGCACGCAGATGGAGCGCCACATCGCCAAGCGCCTCGGCCTGCCGTGCGCGGTGATCTCCGCGCCGATGCACGTCCAGGATTTCCCTGCACGATATTCGCCGCAGATGGGTTTTGAAGGCGCCAACGTGCTGTTCGACACCTGGGTGCATCCGCTGATGATGGGCCTGGAAGAACACCTGCTCGGCATGTTCCGCGAAGACTTCGAATTCCACGATGAAGCCGCCCCCTCGCATCTGGGCAAGCCGGCTCAGAAGAAAACTGCAGAGGCTGCTCCCGTACAGCCCGCCCCCGTGCTCGCGATGGCGGCTGCGAGCGAGAACCAATCAATTCACATTGAAGCGAGCGCACAGACCGCTGCGGCTCAAACCAATAAATGGATGACGGACGCCGAAAAAGAACTCGCGAAAATTCCATTCTTCGTGCGCGGCAAGGCACGGCGGAACACTGAGCGCTTCGCTTTAGAGCGCAGCATTACCAAGATCACGATCGAGACACTTTACGATGCAAAAGCGCATTACAGCCGCTGAGCACACGCCCACGGGCGCACCGCCAATCCGTGTCGTCATCGTGACGATGGATACGCACGTCGCCACGGCCACGGAGCGAGCGCGCACGCAACTGGCGCGCGAGATTCCCGGATTGTCTCTCAAGGTCCATGCGGCGGCTGAATGGTCTGCCGATCCCTTGGCGCTTGAACGCTGCCGCAACGACATCGCCCAGGGCGACATTATCATCAACACGATGCTGTTTCTCGAAGATCATTTTGTGCCCGTGCTGCCAGCCCTGAAAGCGCGCCGTGAAACATGCGATGCCATGGTCTGCTGCATGGCGGCGGCCGAAGTGACCAAGCTCACGCGCATGGGCCGCTTCGATATGGAGAAGCCCGCGTCGGGCCCGATGGCGCTGTTGAAGAAACTGCGCGGTGGCGGCAAGGGTAAGGACAAGGCCAAGAGCGCCGGCGCTCAGCAGATGAAGATGCTGCGCCGTATCCCGCAAATTCTGAAATTCGTGCCCGGCACGGCGCAGGACGTGCGCGCCTACTTCCTGACGATGCAGTATTGGCTGGCCGGTTCTGAAGAGAACATGGCCAACATGGTCCGCTTTCTGGTCGACCGCTACGCCAGCGGCCCGCGCAGCGTTTTGCGCGGCACGTTGAAGCCATCGAACCCGGTCGAATACCCCGAAGTTGGTGTCTATCACCCGGCGATGGCGGGCCGGGTTTCCGAGCTTGCGGCGGACTTGCCAGCGCCGGCGCCCGGCAGCAAGGGCACCGTCGGGCTTTTGCTCCTGCGCTCGTACCTTCTCGCCAAGAATTCGGCTCACTACGACGGCGTGATCACCGCACTTGAATCGCGAGGGCTGCGCGTCATCCCGGCCTTTGCGACCGGCCTCGATGGCCGTGAAGCCATCGAAAAGTTTTTCATCGAGAATAGCCAGACCAAGATCGATGCCATGGTTTCACTGACGGGCTTCTCGCTTGTCGGCGGCCCGGCCTACAACGATAGCAAGGCTGCGGAAGAAATCCTGGCTAAGCTCGACGTGCCCTATGTTGCGGCGCATCCAGCAGAGTTCCAAACGATCGAAGAATGGGGTGCTTCGGATCGCGGGCTTCTGCCCGTCGAAAACACCATCATGGTCGCGATCCCGGAACTCGACGGCGCCACATCGCCGATCGTGTTCGGTGGCCGCTCGAACGCCGCCGGTTTGCCGTGCACTGGCTGCCATCGCGGCTGTGTGTTCTCCGGCGGCGATTCAGGCCGCGATATGCATCCGTGCGGCGAACGTGCGGATATGCTGTCGCGCCGCGTCGAAAAACTGGTCGCACTGCGCAAGTCCGGGCGCGCGGATCGCAGGGTTGCGGTCGTCCTTTTCAACTTCCCGCCCAATGCTGGCAATACCGGCACCGCCGCCTATCTCTCGGTATTTGAATCGTTGCACCGCACGTTGCAAGGTATGAAGGCCGAGGGCTACACGGTCGACGTGCCGGCCACAGTCGATGACCTGCGCGAGCGCATCATCAATGGCAACCGCGAACGCTTTGGCGCACTCGCCAACGTGTACACCCGCATTTCAGCCGACGACCATGTGCGCCGCGAACGCTGGCTTTCCGACATCGAGGCCCAGTGGGGCCCGGCACCCGGCAAGCAGCAAAGTGATGGCAGCTCTATCCAAGTGCTGGGCGAGCGTTTCGGCAACATCTTTGTCGGCGTGCAGCCCTCGTTTGGTTATGAAGGCGATCCAATGCGCCTTCTGTTCGAAAAGGGCTTTGCGCCTACGCACGCTTTCTCGGCATTCTATCGCTGGCTGCGCGAAGATTTTGCCGCCCACGCGGTTCTGCACTTTGGCACCCACGGCGCGCTCGAATTCATGCCGGGCAAGCAGTCCGGGCTTTCAGCATCAAGCTGGCCCGACCGCCTCATCAACGACCTGCCCAACATTTATCTCTACGCCTCCAACAATCCGTCCGAAGGCGCCATCGCCAAGCGCCGTTCGGCAGCAACGCTGGTCAGTTATTTGACGCCACCTGTTGCCAGTGCCGGCCTCTATCGCGGCCTGACCGATCTCAAAGCATCGCTCGATCGCTGGCGCCAGCTCGGCCCGGATGCAGGCCGCGAGCGCGACGAACTCGTCGAACTGATCAAGATCCAAGCCGCAGCCGTCGACCTTTTGAAATTAGATGAGGCATGGGCCGGCGAGGCCGCCGTCAATGTCCAGATTTTGAAACTGACCGAGGCCGTCCTCGAACTCGAATACACCTTAATCCCGCATGGCTTGCATGTGGTGGGGCAAGCGCTCTCCGATGACGAACGCGCCGACGCTTTGATGTCGATGGCCGATGCCGGTCACGGCAAGCGTCCCGCGATGCCGTCCCTGATGGCTCTTCTCAATGGCACGAGCCCCGACAAGGCGCTGGCAATGTCCGGCCTCGACGCAGACGCCGAAGCGCTTGCCATGTTCGTCGAACTAGACATGACGGGCAAGCTGCTCGCCGAACAAACCGAAATCCCGGGCCTCCTCAAAGCCCTTGACGGCCGCTTCCTGCGTCCGGCGCCTGGCGGCGATCTTTTGCGCACGCCAGCCGTGCTGCCGACAGGCCGCAATCTGCATGGCTTTGATCCGTTCCGCATCCCGAGCGCTTACGCGGTCCAAGACGGCGCCCGTCAAGCCGCCCGCCTGCTCGTGCGCCACATGGACGACGGCAACGAACTGCCCGAGACCGTTGCGCTGGTGTTGTGGGGCACGGACAACCTCAAGACCGAAGGCGCACCCATTGGGCAGGCGCTGGCGCTCATCGGGGCAAAGCCGCGCTTTGACAGCTACGGTCGCCTGGCCGGCGCCGTGTTGATCCCGCTTACCGAACTGGGCCGCCCGCGCATCGATGTGGTCATCTCCCTGTCAGGTATCTTCCGCGACTTGCTGCCGTTGCAGATCAAGCTGCTGGCCGACGCCACCTTCATGGCGGCCAGTGCCGACGAGGCCTGCGACATGAACTATGTGCGCAAGCACGCCCTCGCCTACCAGCAGGCTAACAACTGCGATCTGGAAACCGCCTCACTGCGCGTGTTCGGCAATGCCGAAGGCGCTTACGGCTCCAACGTCAACAACCTCATTGAAAACGGCGGCTGGGAAGACGAAGACGAACTCGCCGAAACCTACACGCGCCGCAAGGGCTTCGCGTATGGGCGCGGCGGCCGCGCCGTACAACAGCCCGTTTTGCTCAAGAGCGTGCTGGCGGGCGTCGATCTTGCCTATCAGAACCTCGACTCCGTTGAATTGGGCGTCACCACAGTTGACAACTATTTCGACACGCTCGGCGGCATAAGCCGCGCGGTGCGCCGCGCCAAGGGCGGCAGGGCAGCTCCCGTCTACATCAGCGACCAGACCAAGGGCGAAGGCGCCATTCGCACGCTCGGCGAACAAGTCGCGCTTGAAACCCGCACCCGGATGCTCAATCCGAAGTGGTACGAAGGCATGCTGAAGCACGGTTACGAAGGCGTCCGCCAGATCGAGACGCACGTGACGAACACCATGGGCTGGTCGGCGACAACCGGCGAAGTTGACCCCTGGGTTTATCAGCGCATCAGCCAGACGTTCATGCTCGATCCGGAAATGCGCGAGCGCTTGGCGGCCCTCAATCCGACGGCGTCGGCCAAAGTCGCCAACCGCCTGCTCGAAGCGCACGCTCGCAATTATTGGACACCCGATGCCGACATGCTCGCAGCTCTGCGGGCCGCCGGTGAAGATTTGGAAGACCGGCTCGAAGGGGTCGGCGTGGGAGTTGCCGCATGACAGTCACTTTGAAGACGCGTCCGGATCTACCGGCCATCAAGGCGCCCCCGCCACCTCCAGGCCGCAAAGGCGACGGGGACGGCAGTGTGCAAGTGCACCTCGATCCGCAGATCAATGTCGGCAATGCCAAGGTCTTTGCTGTTTACGGCAAGGGCGGCATCGGCAAGAGCACGACGTCATCGAACTTGTCGGTAGCGTTCTCCAAACTCGGCAAGCGCGTGTTGCAGATCGGCTGCGACCCCAAGCACGATTCAACCTTCACTCTGACCAAGCAGCTGATGCCAACCGTCATCGACGTGCTGGAACAGGTCAACTTCCACACCGAAGAACTGCGCGTCGAAGACTTCTGTTTCGAAGGCTATAACGGCGTCATGTGCGTTGAGGCAGGCGGCCCGCCTGCTGGCACCGGCTGCGGCGGCTACGTCGTGGGCCAGACCGTGAAGCTTTTGAAAGAGCATCACCTGCTCGAAGAAACCGACGTCGTCATCTTCGACGTTCTGGGAGACGTGGTGTGCGGCGGCTTTGCTTCTCCCCTTCAACACGCAGAGCGCGGGCTGATTGTTTGCGCCAACGACTTCGACAGCATCTTCGCCATGAACCGCATTGCGGCGGCCATCGCGGCTAAATCGAAAAACTACGGCGTGCGGCTCGGCGGCGTTATCGCCAACCGCAGCAAAGACACCGACCAGATCGATCGCTTCAACGAGGCAACTGGCCTGAAGCGTCTCGCCCACTTCCCCGATCTCGACGTCATCCGCCGCTCGCGGCTCAAGAAGTCGACGCTGTTCGAAATGGAATCGACCCCCGAACTTGAGGCCGTGAAGACAGAATACATGCGCCTTGCAGCCCACCTGTGGGCCGGGTCCGAACCCCTCGAAGCGCGCCCGATGAAGGACCGCGAAATTTTCGACTTCCTTGGTTACGATTGAGAGCCACCACAACCATGCCGCATATGGACTCAGCAACCCCGAACCAGAATTACGTCTCCCGCCGGGGTCAGATCGAGACCTATTTTGACCGCACGGCGCCGGATACGTGGGCGCGGCTGACGTCGGACGTGCCCGTCAGCGGCGTGCGTAAGACCGTTCGCGAAGGCCGTGACCGTATGCGCGCAACTCTGCTCGATTGGCTGCCTGCCGATCTCAGCGGTAAGCGCATTTTGGATGCGGGTTGCGGCACGGGGGCTGCGTCACGCGAGGCCGCCGCACGCGGTGCGCACGTGGTTGCCATCGACGTGGCGGGAACACTGGTCGAACTTGCCCGCGACCGCTCGGTCGAAGCCTTCGGTTTCCAGTCTGGCGGGCACGCGGGCACCGGCCATATCGACTACCGCGTCGGCGACATGCTCGACCCTTCACTGGGCGAGTTCGATCATGTGATCGCCATGGACAGCCTCATTCACTACCGGCCTGCTGACATGGTTTCCATGCTGGCACACCTAGCCGATCGTACTGGGACCAGCATCGTCTTCACCTTTGCTCCCCGGACGCCGGCTCTGTCGCTCATGTGGACGGTCGGCCGACTCTTCCCCCGGCAAGACCGTGCTCCGGCCATTGAGCCGGTAGGTGCGCGCGCATTGCGCCAGCATCTCGCGACAGAGCCGGCACTTTCTGCCTGGGAGGCGCGGCGGGACGTTCGTGTCAACACCGGCTTTTACAAGTCGCACGCCATGGAGCTGACACGGGCATGATCGAGCGTTTGAACACCAAATTGGCGGAAAAGTGGGCGAACGTGAACCCCAGCTTCCTGCCGTTTGCTGACGCGGCGACGGCTGAATTGCCGATGTCGCGGCTCGTTCGCTTGTCGCTGTTCCAGATCACGGTCGGGATGGCGGTCGTGCTGCTGAACGGCACACTGAACCGTGTCATGATTGTCGAAATGGGGATGTCGAGCGCTCTTGTGGCATTGATGATCTCACTGCCGCTGTTGTTCGCGCCCCTGCGCGCCCTTATTGGATTCCGCTCAGACAAACACAAATCTGCCATCGGCTGGCGGCGCGTTCCCTACATCTTTTTTGGCTCAATGCTACAGTTTGGCGGTCTCGCCATCATGCCGTTCGCGCTCATCGTGCTGTCAGGCGACACAACAGCCGCACCCTGGGTCGGCAACATAGGCGCGGCACTCGCCTTCCTGCTCGTTGGCGCGGGACTACACACGACACAGACGGCTGGACTAGCGCTGGCAACCGACATCGCCCCCGAGCATGCCCGGCCGCGCGTGGTCGCCTTTCTCTACGTCATGCTTTTGCTTGGCATGGTGGCTAGTTCACTGGTGTTCGGCTGGCTGTTATCAAACTTCAGTCAGCTGCGCCTGATCCAGGTGATTCAGGGGGCGGCCGTGGTGACCATGGTGCTCAACACGATCGCACTGTGGAAGCAGGAAAGCCGCAACCCTGCGCTTACCAACCATGACAATCCAACACCTGACTTCTTCGATGCCTGGATCACGTTCCGCAATAGTGACCGCAACGCCGGCCGCGCGCTGGTCACCGTGGCACTTGGAACGGCTGCGTTCAGCATGCAGGACATTCTGCTCGAACCCTATGGCGGCGAAATTCTCCATCTTGGCGTTGGGGCAACAACGGCACTGACTGGCATCCAGGCACTTGGCACTCTAGCCGGGTTCGTCCTGGCAGCGCGTCAGTTGGGCCGAGGGATCGACCCGTACCGGCTGGCTGGCTATGGCGCCGTGGCAGGCTTGGCAGCGTTCCCGGCCGTGATGTTTTCGGCGCAGGCAGAGTCCGTCGCGTTGTTCCGGCTTGGTGCAGCTCTGATTGGTTTTGGCGGCGGGCTGTTTGCCGTTGGAACGCTAACAGCCGCCATGAACATGACCCGCAACGATCAAAGCGGTTTAGCGCTTGGTATGTGGGGCGCAGCGCAAGCAACCGCAGCTGGCGTAGCGATGGCTGCGGGCGGGGCCATCCGCGACAGTATCGGCGCGCTCGCCGCTCACAATTCGCTTGGCCCGGCCCTGACAGGTCCGGCGACCGGCTATAACGCCGTCTACAATTTCGAAATCTTCTTGTTGCTTGCCACCCTGGTTGCGGTGGGGCCGCTCGTCCGTCCGGCGAATACGGCCTTGGCACAACCGCAGTCGAAGTTCGGCTTAGCTGAGTTTCCCAGCTAGGCCATTATTCCACGGAGGAACCAAATGAAACTAGGTCAAATCACCAGCTACATCGATGTGGCGCAAGTCACGCTCTACTTCTTCTGGGTGTTCTTTGCCGGATTGATTTTCTACATCCGGCGCGAGGACCGTCGCGAAGGCTATCCGCTGGTCTCGGAGCCTGGCAACACTGTCAAGAACCCGGGCTTCATTTACATCCCCCCGGCCAAGGTGTTCCAATTGGCTGACGGCAGCACGGTTTCATCACCGGACGATAGCCGCGCCGACAATCGCGACCACAAGATGGTCAAAGCCGAAGTCTGGCCCGGCGCACCTATGGTGCCGGTCGGCGATCCAATGCTGGCTGGCGTTGGCCCCGGCTCTTGGGCAGAACGCTCTGACAAGCCGGATCTGGCGCACGGAAAAGCCAAGATCGTTCCGCTCCGTGCCGCCCCAGACTTCTTCATTGAAAGCCGGGAGCCAGATCCGCGCAGCATGAACGTGGTGGGAGCTGATGGCCGCAGCGGCGGCACGGTCACCGATGTTTGGGTTGACCGAATGGAAGTGATTATCCGGTATCTCGAAGTTGAGACCGCCGGAAACCGCCACGTGCTTCTGCCTATCAACTTCTGCACCATCAACAAGCGCCGCGGCGAAGTCGACGTCAGTGCCATTCTGGGGAGCCAGTTTGCTGGTGTGCCCGCTACGGCAGGAGCCGATCAGGTTACACTTCTGGAAGAAGACAAGATCTGTGCCTACTACGGGGCCGGCACGCTGTACGCGGAGTCCTCAAGAGCGGAGCCGCTGCTGTGATCGACGAATACGAAAACGAAAAGATCAGGGGTCTTCCTGAAGACTTGCCGGCCGGTGAAACCTTGCTCTGGCAGGGCTCGCCGGATTGGCGGTCGCTGGCGCGTCACATGCTGCATGTCAACAAGGTCGCAATGTATTTTGCGGCCTTGGCGGCCTGGAGTGTTGGAAGCACCGTGAACGATGGCGGCGGAGTAGGCGAGGCGATCGTTGGTATCGGCCGGGTCGCCGTGATCGGCGGTATCGGGCTTGGCCTTTTGGGCTTCATGGCCTGGCTCACCGCGCGCACAACGATCTACTCGATCACCAGCGACCGGGTGGTTATGCGCATCGGCGTGGTAGTCCCCATGACCATGAACTTGCCGTTCCGCAGTATTGGCACGGCAGGTGTGAAGCATCACCGGGATGGCACCGGCGACATAGCGCTCGAAATTTCAAGCGGAGACCGGATAGCGTTCCTGCACCTGTGGCCGCATGTGCGTCCCTGGCGGATCAACAATCCGGAGCCGGCATTGCGCTCGCTGCCTGACGTCCAGAAGGTGACAAGTCTGCTCGCAACGGCGTTGTCGGTGTATGCCGCCAGCCATCCCGAAGTGCAGCCCGCAGCTTCAAAGCTTGTGCTGTTTCCTGTTGGCCGGCCGGCGAATGGACGCGCTGCACCGGTGCAGCCCGCCTCCGCGCAACTGGGGACCCAGCCGACAGCGAACCAGGCCGGTGCACACGTTTCAGACAGTCCAATCCCGGGGGGAATGGCGCACGCCTAAAATCGTTTTTAGCGCTTTAATTCCAAACGCCTTTTGACGTAACCGTGAACCCAGATCTACACAGCAAACGTAGAGCTGGATTTACACTTCTGATTGAGTCATTGTGGCGGAATGCCGCGCAGGGACGGTTGTCTGGCGCAATAGCTCAGTCGTTGCACGCCCAGTCTTTGAACGGCGGCCTGACGGCGGGGAAAGGAACCAAGTATGAGCCAAACACATCATGATGAGTTCCATGTTCCATGGGGTGCGCTCGCTGGAGCCGCTGCATTGATCGGGTTCACAATCGCTTTTGCATCGGTGGCGCGCCTCACAGACACTGGCGCGACGCGGCTGAAGCTGGCCGCGGTGGAGCAGAGCCGGCCTTTGCTGTTTGCCGATACGCCGGAGGGTGGTGTCGCCGTGTTCGATGCGCGTGATCGCAAGCAAGTCGCCGTACTCCCGGCTGGCAATCATGGGTTCGTTCGCGTCGTGCTGCATGGACTGGCGCAGGACCGGGCTGTATCTGGAATTGGAGCCGACGTTCCGTTCAATTTGAACCGGCTGCAAGATGGCAGCGCTGTTCTGGAAGATCCAGCAACCGGCCGCATCGTCACCCTCAATGCCTTCGGTTCAAACAACCTCGAAGCCTTCACACAACTCTTCGATCAACAGGTTGCCCAGCCATGATGCCGGCCATGATGAAAGATTTGTTCAAGGGCCGCAGCTCCATTGTGGTGCTGTGCACGATTGAACTCGAAAACACTTTCGAAAGCCTGCACGCACATGTTGAGTTGCATGGTGGGCACGAGATTGAGCCGGGCGACGAAGTGCTGGTCCACGGCGATCCTATCCGCGTACCGTTTGGACAGAAACTCACCCTTCATCGTGAGGCGACTGTAACGCGCGCAGGCCCTTTCAGCCGCGCCATGACGAAGTTTGCAGCGCACTTCGAATTGACAGAACTGTATGAAGTTAGCTTCTCGTCGGGGACGAAACTATGACCATCGATTCCATCGCCATCACGCCTAAGAGCGCACCCAACGAGACGACGCGACTGGCCGCCGAAGAAGCGATGTTGAGCCCGCGCTTTTACACCACTGATTTCACCGAAATGGACCGCGTTGACATCTCGCCCGTCCGCAAAGAATGGGACGCCCTCATTGCTGAAATGCGCGCCGATCCCAACAAAACACACTTCCGGCGCACGGCGGCCTGGGACGAGTTCGATCTCATGAGCCTGCCAGAAGGCTTGCGCAAAGAATTCGTCGATTTTCTTGTCAGTTCGCTGACGTCTGAGTTTTCAGGATGCGTGCTCTATGCAGAAATGAAGCGCCGCGGCACCAATCCGGACATTTGCGAGTTGTTCAAATACATGAGCCGCGATGAAGCGCGTCATGCCGGCTTCATCAACGACAGCCTCAAAGACTTGAACATCGGCATCGACCTTGGCTTCCTGACCAAGACGAAAAAGTACACGTTCTTCAAGCCCAAGTTCATTTTCTACGCGACGTACCTTTCGGAAAAAATCGGTTACGCACGCTACATCACCATTTACCGCCACATGGAGCGCCACCCGGAAGCGCGCTTCCACCCGATCTTCAAGTGGTTTGAAAAGTGGTGCAACGACGAGTTCCGCCACGGCGAAGCCTTCGCGCTGCTCATGCGCGCCAATCCGCATTTGCTAACGGGCATGAATAAGCTGTGGGTCCGGTTCTTCCTGGTTGCAGTCTACGCGACCATGTATGTGCGCGACCATGCCCGGCCTGAGTTCCACAAAGCGATTGGCATCAACCCGACCGACTATGACTTCAAGGTGTTCCACCTGACCTCAGAAATTTCAAAGCAGGTGTTCCCGCTGACGCTCGACGTTGACAATCCGAAGTTCAAGGCAGGTCTTGAGCGGCTCCGTGTGATCAACGACGAGATCGGCGAGGCGCAAAAGGCGCCGGGATTCATAGGCCGCCTTAAGCGGCTGGCCCTTGGTGCCAAGGCTGGGGCTACGTTCCTGCGGCTTTACTTCGTGCCGGTTCAGCACAACGAACTGCCGCAGCAAATCCGGCTCGAACCGGTCTGGTGAGGTCGCGGCGGGACTGAACGGACCTGGCTCGCAATCTTCGCAATCTAAGGAACGCAACGTGGCGGCGGCAGGCTGGCCTATTCTTTTCACTCTGTTTGTGTGGTGGTTCTCAACCGGCGCAGTGCTCTACGCCGTGGGGATGCCGCGTCGTCATTTGCCAGTGCTCATCACCGTGGCCAGCGCCGCTGCCATGTTGGCACTCTACGGCCTATATGCTACCCGTGATGACACCAGCGTAACGGCAGCTTTTGTGGCTTTCAGCTGCGGCCTAGCCGTTTGGGGCTGGCACGAGATGACATTCCTGACGGGTATCATCACCGGCCCGCGCACGTCGGCATTGCCCGGGCGGGACGGCGCGATCGGTCCCAAGCGCGCGCCGCTTGGGGCGGCAATTGAAACCGTGATCTATCATGAAGGCGCGATCGCGCTGACCTTGGCGCTTGCCGCCATCCTGACGTGGGAGAGCGCAAACCTTACAGGCCTTTGGACGCTCGTCATCTTGTGGGTGATGCGGCTCAGCGCAAAGTTCAATGTCTACCTGGGCGTTCCCAATCTGACGGAACAATTCCTGCCCGCTCACTTGGCTTACCTCAAAGGCTACTTCTGCCGCCGTTCGATGAACCTGCTTTTCCCTGTCTCGATCACCGTGTCGACGACTGCGACCGTACTGCTCGCGCTGGCCGCCATGACCCCTTCGGCGACCGACTTCGAAATGGCGAGTTTTTCATTGTTATCCACGCTTATGGCTCTGGCCATGATCGAGCACTGGTTCATGGTCGTGCCCCTCCCTTCCGCTGAATTGTGGTCGTGGGGGCTGTCGTCGCGAAAGGACATTCCAGCAATCCACGATGTGCGCACCCCTCCCGCCTGCCCCTCCGAGCATTGATTTCAATTCTCTGCTGCGGTTGCGCTGCAGCATCGATAGCTGTCACAGTGCACATTTTTCGGTGATGAGAAGTGTCTATTTGTCTTGACATCAAAACATGTCTTAGTAAATTGACATACGGGTGAGGATTGGGCTGCCTATCACGGCAGAGCGCACGCCCAAACGGAGCGCCGGATGAATTACCAAGCCATCTTTCGTCAACAACTCGACAGCTTGCGTGCCGAGGGCCGCTACCGCGTGTTTGCGGATGTAAAACGCCAGCGCGGATCATTCCCCTCCGCTTCCCAGTTCACCGCAGACGGCATCCGCCCCATAACTGTTTGGTGCTCGAACGACTATCTGGGCATGGGCCAGCACCCGGCCGTACTGGCAGCCATGCACGAAGCGCTTGATACCGTGGGTGCAGGCTCCGGCGGCACGCGCAATATCTCGGGTACCACGCATTACCACGTCGAGCTTGAAGCCGAGATCGCCGATCTTCATGGCAAAGAATCGGCGCTTCTTTTCACTTCGGCCTATGTGGCGAATGACGCAACGCTGTCGACACTGCAACGGCTTCTGCCTGGCGCGATCGTCTTCTCAGATGAGAAAAACCACGCATCCATGATTGAAGGCATCCGTCATGGCGGCGGCAAGAAATACATCTTCCGCCACAATGACGTTGCTGATCTGGAAGCCAAGCTCAAAGCAGCACCTCCCGGCGTGTCAAAGATCATCGCATTCGAGAGCGTCTATTCCATGGATGGGCACATCGCGCCGATCTCCGCCATCTGCGATCTCGCCGAAAAATACGGCGCGCTGACCTATCTCGATGAAGTCCACGCTGTCGGCCTCTATGGCCCGCGCGGCGGCGGCATCGCTGAGCGCGATGGCGTGATGCACCGTGTTGACGTGATCAATGGCACACTTGCCAAGGGATATGGCGTCATGGGTGGGTACATTGCCGCTACTCGTGATCTGTGCGACGCGATCCGTTCTTATGCGCCAGGCTTCATTTTCTCGACATCACTCGCGCCTGCCATCGCGGCTGGAGCACGCGCCTCGATTGCGCATCTCAAATCAAGCCAGCTTGAACGTGCACGCCATCAGGAACGGGCCCGAACACTGAAGGCCCGGCTGACGGACGCGCGCTTGCCTGTGATGGACAATCCGAGCCACATCGTTCCGGTGATGGTGGGCGATCCAGTGCACTGCAAGGCCGTGACAGACACGCTTCTCACCCGGCATGGCATCTACGTGCAGCCGATCAACTATCCCACCGTGCCAAAGGGTACGGAGCGGATGCGGCTCACTCCGTCGCCCGTCCACACCAACGCCCAGATGGACGTTTTGGTCGGCGCGCTCACAGAGTTATGGGCCGCTTGCCCGGTGTCACACGGAACCTACGTGCGGCTCGCGGCTGAATAGCTTTGTAACGAACGCCCATGTGATTTATTTCGCTCAACCCGACGCTGCGCAAATTCAGCGTCTGAGGCTCTGACGCACCATAGCTCGCGTCAATCTGCTCACTTTGTTGCGCATTAGGGCGCTTCAAGTTGCGCGCAACGCCGTCCTGCTGCAAACTCCTCACCATACTTTGAGACAGCTTGCGGAGTTCCCGATGTGGCGTGTATTGCGACTTGGGTTGTCTCTTCCGGCCAGCGCATCTCTATTGCTGCTGACTTTCGTTTCTTCGCTGCCAGCCCGGGCCGAAGATCCCTATGCAGACAAGCGCAGCAAGTTTGCAGCCGTCATCGGCATCAGTGCCTACAAGAATGCCAAACCGCTGCCAAATACATTGGGTGACGCTGGCCTCGTTGCCAATAAACTTGCGGCTGCAGGATTTGACATCACCGCGATCACAGACGCGCCACTGTCAAACTTCAACCAATTGCTCCAGAACTTCATCGAAAAAGCCAAGGGCGCGGACATCGCGCTGGTTTATTACGCCGGCCATGCCGTTCAAATCGACGGGGAAAATTACATGGTTCCTGCCGACTTCGATGGCGCTTCCGCTGACATTTTCGGCGGGCTCGTGCCTGTCAAAACACTTCTCGAAAGTCTGAACAAGAACGCCAAGGCGCGCGTGCTGCTGCTCGACGCCTGCCGCGACAATCCATTTCAAGAACAACTGAATGGCCTGCTGGGTGCGCGCGCCAGCGGTCAGGGGCTGGCCGCAATACAAATGCCCGTCGTCGATGGCCGCAACCTGCCGCAAGGAACACAGGGCCTTGTGGTCGGATACGCGACCCAACCCCAGAACGTGGCAGCAGACGGCAAGCCCGGTCAACGCGGACCCTACGCGAGCGCCCTCGATGCAGCGCTGACCAATCCAGATGATGATTTCAACTCAGTTCTGGTCCGCGTGACGCGCACCGTGCTGGCGGCCACCAAAGGCAAACAGCAGCCCGAACATCGCATGGCGCTCACTGGACCGTTGTATCTGGTGTCCCGGAAAGAGCCCTTTCAATGCGATGTGCTCGCAGCCGAACCCGACAACGACGTGTCGGTTGCAGGCGTCGAGTTTGAGGAAATCGATGTCGCCAAGGCTTTGCCCGCCTGTGAAGCCGACAGTGCCAGAAATCCAGACAGCCCGCGCCTGATGCATAACCTGGGCAAAACACTGGAGCGTTCCGGAAAATTGACCGACGCCGTTGCGCTTTACCGCAAGGCGGCCGAGCGCGGGTATGATTGGGCACAGGTGTATCTGGCGGTCGCCAACATGGAGGGCACAGGTGTCGCACCGGACATGAAGGAAGGCGTGTCGTGGTTGCGCAAAGCCTTCGATCAAGGCAACCGCCAGGCGCTCATTACGTACACCGAACTCGATCTGTCACGCGCGTTCGACAACAAGCCATGGCGCGTAAAACTATTGCAAAAGGCTCTGCGCGACGCCGGAGACGCGAGCGTTCCAGATACAGATGCCATCGACGATGCCACAAGTACGGCGCTTGGCACCTTCATCAGCGGACAAGGCATCGAAGGCAAGGCCATCACATTCCAGGTTTTGGACCGCCTCGGCATCGTCGAAGCCATGTTCCCGAAAAAGGAGGTGGCAAAACAGGAATAGCTGACGCGTGGATTTTCCCAAGCACACCCTCATTCGCAAACGAATCTGCATTGACCTGTCTATTTTGTTCCAGCGTTTCAGGAGGACATCATGTTTTTCCGGCACCGCCCCCGTTTTCATCGACAAAGCCTGTTACTCGTTCTGCTTGCATTCGTCGCTCCCACCCCCGCCACGGGCAATCCGCTGCTTGATGGCCCCGTTGTTTTTACTTCTCCAGAGGCCTTAGCCGAGTTCGGCATCGAGGTGAGAACGCCAGCCAGCGAAGACGGCGGCACATCGCGTGGCCGCTTTGCGAACCTTTGCTATGACTACGACCGCCCGGGCATTTTTGCCGGAGCGCCGATTGCCATTTCCGATCAACTGCTGGCCCGATACCGTGGCAGGGGCTTTACGCTCAAAACGCTCTGCATCGCACTCATAAGCCAGGCCCAGTTCAATCCCGAAACCGGCGCGCGGCTGCCGGTCTACATCGTGCGCAACGATCCTCAATCCATCGCAGCTCTCGATGCTGGCTTCGCTGAGATGGAAAATGATCCGGACATCGTTCCCAAGGTCTTCCCGTCAAAAGCGGCTTTTCGTACCGCCTCCGCCGATTTCCGTCGCGGACGCTATGCCCATCTTCCGGTTGAAGCCCGGGCCGTTCTTTTCGGGAAGAACTTCTTTACAAACATCCAGCCGCTTGCCGTTCCTGATTGCTTCAAGAATGGCACGCCCTACCTCGACTGCAACTGGCGCGTGGGCCTGATGAAGGGAAAGCCGTTCTCGGAGACTGCCAGCCGGAAATTGCGAGAGGTTGGCTTGGCCATCGACCGGCAGATGAAGGATGCCGTTGCCAGCGGAAAGCCGTTGTTGCGGTCCAAGTCCGGCAGCCCGTTTCTTCAGCCTATTGGCTGGAAGGAAAACTTGCTCGAACCCCTGTATGAAGGCCAGCCGGCAAGCGCGCGAATACCCCAGAGCCTTTACGATTATGACAAGTCGATTGCGTGGTTCGACATCTCGCCGGATTTGCCGCGAGGCTACGCCTATTCGCTGCATGGGTGGGCTTTGGATGACCCGGCTGCGTCCTACGAATCTATTGAAATGGCAACCGACGAGAACCGGGAATCTACCAAGTTTGACCCAAAGAAACTGAAAGCTCTTACCGAGGAGTGATGTGAGATTGCCTAGCGCTTTCCCTTCACTGGCTCAGCCACTGGGACGTTTATAGAGTTGCAACACTGGAGGACTGGATGATTTTCCATCTGGATCGATCGGCTCGTTTAACTGCAACCGTCATTGCATTGGCCGCGGCCACCGCCCCATCGCGGGCCGGGCCTGCTATCGATTTCCCGATCATTTTTACGTCACCGCAGGCGCTGGCTGAATTCGGCATTGAGATCCAAGGTGCTGGTGAAGTGGACGGCCGCGGCGCTATCAAGCCATTTCCCAACAAGTGCTACGATCTTAACGGCAGTTCCGTCGGCTACCGGCCGATCACCATCTCGAACGCGCTTCTCGCTAAGTATCGTGAGAAGGGCTTCACACGCGAAACGCTGTGCATCGCGCTTGTCAGCCAGGTTCGCTTCGACCCCGAAACCGGCAAGCGGCTGCCCACTTACGTGTTTCGCGATGATGCCGATATCGATCAAGCGCTCGACGCCGATGAAGATCAAATGTCCAACGATCCAGATCTCATCCCAAGCACCTTCAAAAGCAAACAAGCAGTTCTCGATGCCATCGCTGCCTTCAAGCGGCGCGACTACGATCGACTGAATCAAAAGCAAACCGAAGCGCTCGTGCGCAATTACAATGCAATGACAGAAGAGCAGCCGCTCGCCGTACCCAGCTGTTTCAAAAACGGAACGCCGTATCTCGATTGCGCTTGGCGCTTTGGCTTGCGCAAGGGCACGCCGGTGAGCGAAGCCGAAACGCGCCGCATCAAAGAACTTGGGCTGGCCATCGACCGTCAGATGAAAGACGCCATCGCCACCGGCAAACCCATCGGCTT
>JANNXL010000370.1:0-4468 GCA_031409575.1 Hyphomicrobium sp. | reverse complement strand
GTCCCGCGCGCAGGCGGAACACAAGCACGTCGCCAGCTGAGGCTTCGCAGATTGGAATCGCAGCGAGATGCCGTTGTGCCGCTTCGATGAGCGTTTCGCAGCCATTGGCTTCTCCCCAATCGCGTGAGTAGGCGGGCGGGGCTTCGGGATCATGTCCCATCACGTCGCAATAGACGCCACGTATCAGCCCGAGGCAGTCGGTTCCAATCCCGCGGCAGCTTGCCTGGTGATGATAGGGCGTGCCAATCCATGCGCGTGCCGCTGTGATGATGGGGTTGTCTTGCGTGAGGTCATTTGCAATCATTGACTTCATTGCGGTGACCTCAGGTGCCGTTTGCCAGCCCATCCCGTCATCCTCAAGCGCGCTCGCATCTTTGCGATGCGCGTTTGGGGATCCAGCACAAGGAGTCGTCGCAGACACAAATACCGTGCCTTCGGCGCTTCTCTCGCTGGATCCCCGCCGCACTCGGGCTGAAACGCCCTCGGGCGGCGAGGATGACGAGTTGGGTTTGTTTGTTTGCGACAACGCGCTAACCCGAGCTTCCCGGCCTTGAAATTTTGGTGAGGAAGTCATTGCCCGGCATGTGCGGGAAACCGCGGAAGTTGACGGCATTGGCGAACCTGGCGCGGCAGGTGTCGAGGGTCTTGTCGCAACCGGCGGTGACCGTAAACGTCTGCCCGGGGAGCAATGGGGCCACCGCTGGCTGCCACAGCTCAATGATGACATCGCTTGCCACTTTCGAATGACTTTTGATTTCGATCTTTTGCGCCAGCGCGGCACCGGACGTGAAGGTGAGAAGCCCGCGCGAAAACCAGCCGCTTGCGAAAGCGGACAACCCGCTCACCGTGAACCGGCGCGTCGAACTCACGCTCACAAGCGCGCCGGTTCCTGTGTTAGCCGGCGTTGCCAGCGTAACCTGGCAGCGCCCGTCACCCAGATCGGCATCACACGAATATTGAAACACGCGGCCCTTGGGCTGCTGCAAATAATGTGCAAGCCCGCGCACTTCGGCAGCAAACGCGTGACCGGAGCGCTTCACTTCACCCAGGCTGCCCGAGCGCATCAGAACGCGCTGATCGGCCGACTGCCAGTTGACGCGGTAGATCTCGACTTTTGCGTCATCATAAATACCGGCCGTCAGATCGTTTTCTGCAAGACGTTGCGACGTGACGGCTGCGGTGACTTCGAGATTGTCGACGTTGAGACCAACCGAGTCTTTGATTTCGCTCGCCGTGAAGCCGCTCGCGGCTTCGAACGTGGTGCCTTCAAAGGTGAGATCGCGATCGTGATCGGTGAAGCCGAACTTGGTGCCGTCGCGCCGTGTCAGCCGCCAGCACCAGCACAGCGTTGTCGCACCCGATAGCAGATGCGCCTCAAGGCCAGTTGGCAGCGTCTTCATAGGCGGATCTCGACCAAAGGAATGCTGGGAATGGCGCCGTGTTTCAAACCCGACAAATTGACGTCCAGCTTGTCGGTATCGAACCGGACCGGCACATCGAACTCAAAGCCCGCGGTGATCGCCTGCCCTGACGTTGGAATGTGTCCGGGAAGAAATGTCAGTGTGCCGGTCGTGGAATTGACCGTGACTTGCGTGCCAAGCGTTTTGGCAGCACCGGCAACAGCAACGAGCACCGTGCCAGCGACAGGCTTCTTGATGTCGCGCGTCCAAGGCGCATGCACGGACCCATAGGTTTTCTTGAGTTGGAACGTCGCCGTCGTGCCATCGCCAGTGCCCAGCACTTGATCGAGTGCGGTGGGTGTGGCTTGCGGCGGGCCTGATTTCCAATCGGCATGATCGCGCCAGCGAAAGCCGTGCAAGCGTCCGCGCCGTTCTTCGAAAAACGCGGTCACTGCATACAGGTCATCGAGTGAGCGCACGCCATAACCAGCGTTGTAGGCGCGCCGCGAATTCGCCCAGCGGCTGTTGCGTTCTTCAAAGCCGGAGCCCAGCACGACAATGTCCGTGCGCCGCTCCGGCCCGCCCTGGCTGCCGCGCGAAATGATCGTTGGAAAGCGGATTTCGTGGAAGGACATTGTGTGGACTCTTTGTTGGGCACCAGCGACTCCCGTTCCGGGAGCCGGCCGCTGGTGCCGTTATAAATTCCGCTGTCCTTGCGAAACGGCCCGCGCCAGCATCGCGCTCAGTTGCGATTCCGATTTGCGGAAGCTGTCGGCGTCGGGTGACGTCACGTTAAAGGTGACATTGACGCCTGCGCCGCCGCCGCGTGCAGCCACGCCCAGCCGGCCATCGGAGCCGCGCGTCAGCGGCAGAATTGCCTCTGGGCCACGTTCGCCCATCAGCCCGGTTTGTCCGCCGCGCAGCGGAAACGCTGTAGGCGATGAAATCACACCGCCTGACGCAAACGGCACTGGCATGCCTTGAGCGATCACGCCGCCTTTGGCGAAAGGCAGACCGCCGCCGCTGAACAAGCCCGTGAACAAATTGCCAAGACCCTGTTCAAGCGGCTTCAAGGCGGCTTTCAATACCAGATCAGAAAGCTTCAAGGCGAGGCCCTTGAAGACGTCGCCCAAGCTCTTGCCTTTGATGGCGATGCCTTCGAACGCATTCACCAGCGCGCCTGAGAACTGCCGGCCAAGACTGGCTGCATTTTTCAGCTCGCTTTGCAACTGCGTGGTGTCGGCATCGATTGCCACGGTCCACGTTTCAATGGGCGCACCGAAGGTGTCCATGTGTTGTCTCCAATGTTCAATCAGGAAAGCGTTGCATGAGAGTGGCGAGAGACTGCGCGTCAGGAGGAACTTCGAACGCACCCAGGCCTAAGCGGCCGCGCAGCGCAGCGTCGAGTTCCCGCAGCGTCATCGACCAGAATACGGCGGGTGCGAGGCCTATAAGCCCTAAGCCCGCCGCCATCACGTCATCCCAGGGAAAGGGCCGGCACGCTCACGCTCGCTTTTCGGCGAGGCTTGAACTCCCGGTGCCGCCGCCGTGCCGCCCGCAAACGTCGCGTGCAAGAGCTTCGCAACAATCTCGAC
The DNA here is from genome assembly GCA_031409575.1 of Hyphomicrobium sp. Classification (GTDB taxonomy): domain Bacteria; phylum Pseudomonadota; class Alphaproteobacteria; order Rhizobiales; family Hyphomicrobiaceae; genus JANNFX01. The sequence continues at coordinate 1,473 of JANNXL010000370.1, read as the reverse complement.
AAATCCAGCCGCTCCGCGTTCTGCTTGCATGGACGCAACCGCATCGTTGCCAATGTCGTGTCCGGCGCCGCGCAAGCCCGCACCAATGATGCGCAGGCAGTCGCGTGACGAGATACGTCCGCTTTCAAAGCGGCTCGCGAGCGACATCATATCTTCGGCACCGAACGCATCTTCGAGCTCAGCCAGTGCGCCAAGCGTGAGACACAGCTTGTAGGTTTTGCCATCGAGTTGCGCATCGATATCACCGCGATGTCTATTGGCCATGGTTCATGCGCTCCCTAGTGAGTTTTCGAGTTCGCCTGCTACCCACATTCGCCGTCATCCTCAATCGCGTGAGCCACAGGCGACGCGCGATTGGGGATCCAGCGCAAGAAGCGTCGAAGACACGAACTATCGAAGGCCTGCGGCGCACGTTACGCTGGATCCCCGAAACGCCTCGCGCACTCACCGTTTCGAGGATGACGGGGCAGACGGTTGTTTTTTGAGCGAAGACGTCGAAGGCCGGCCGTTTCAGGTGTGACGGCAGTACCGCGCGCTTCGCGTGCCTCAAATCGCCGTGAACGTCAGCTCACCGGCCGACTCCAGACCAAGGTCAAACCCGACTTCGCCGTCGTGGCGGCCATTGAATTCGAGCGATGTGATCTGGAACGGACCTTGAATGATCCCGAAATCCGGGACCACGATCTGCCAATTGCGGATCGTGCCGGCAAACGCATACGTGCGGATCAACGTATCGGACGCGGCATCCTTGAACACGCCAGCACCCGTCAGCCGCGCGTGGCGGATGCCGCCGCCGTCCAGCAATTCACGCCACTGCCCGGCCGACTCTTGATTTGTGATGTCGATGGTCTCGGCGTTGAATGCCATGGCGCGCGCCCTGAGGCCCGCCACCGTGGCGTAGACGCCAGCGCCTGTGCTGTCGGCCTTCAAGAGAAGGTCTTTGCCTTTTTGTGCAGCCATGTTGAATTCCGTTTTCTAGTGTTAGGTAGCAATCAAATGTTTCCGGACTTGGTGGGATTCGGCTTGGCCCGCTGATCCCCCCTCCCCAGCGGGGAGGGGCTGGGGTGGGGAGAAGAAGTGTGCGGAATCTTTCAAGTTTGCTCTGCCGTTGAGATCATCTTTACCCTCACGGAGCGGCCTCGCCCCACCCCTAACCCCTCCCCGCGTCGCGCGGGACGCGCGCCTCCGGCGCGACGGGGGGGGATCAGGCATCGAGATCTTGGTTGGGTTCCAAGCGTAAGGGCCAGAACACCAACAGAAGTTTGAAATCACACCGGTTCGGTCACGGCGCGATAGCGGACGACGCCGTGGATGGTTTCGCCGTCGGGTTCACGCAAGCTGTCGGAAAACTCATGGCGCAGGTTGACGAGGCGGAAACTTGTGAGCGTCAAGGTTGCCTCATGCAGGGCATCGCGCAGCGCACTCGCGATCTGGTGGGCCAGGCGCTCGCCCGTCACGCGCGTCCAAATATGC
>JANNXL010000369.1:0-7330 GCA_031409575.1 Hyphomicrobium sp. | reverse complement strand
GATGCGAGGCGAGCACGCTTAGACGTGCCTCATCCAGCATCGACATCCAGCGCGATATGAATTTGGCCTCGGTTTGAATGGCGACGGATTGATCGAGGCAGGCCTTCACCCCGCCACAACCAGAATGTCCCATGATGATGAGATGCTTGACGCGCAAATTCATCACGGCAAATTCGATGGCCGTACTGACGCCGTGGTACTTCCCGCCGGTTTCATAGGGCGGCACGAGGTTGGCCACGTTGCGCACAACGAACAATTCGCCTGGCATGGCGCTGAAAATCGTTTCCGGGTCGACGCGGCTGTCGCAACACGAAATCAGCATCACGTCGGGGCTCTGGCCGTATGTGGCTAGCTCTTCATAGTGGTCTGCGTTGGGAACGAAGTGGCGCTGCTTGAAGCGGCGGAAGCGGTCGGTCAGATTTTCTGGAAACGATGACATGCTGGCTCCGCGGTAAAGGGTTGGTCGGAATGCTTTTTAATCCGACGTGGGAGGTGTGGGTGCGCTTCGCAAGATCGCGTATCCGGCAACGCCTGCGACAATTGAGGCGGCAAGCACACCGAGCCGGATGGCAGCCCCATGGTCCGGCAGCGGGAAGGCCAGCATCCCGATAAACAGACTCATGGTAAAGCCGATGCCAGCCAATGTTCCGATGCCGAAGATCTGACTCCATGATGCTCCTTGAGGGCGATCAGCGATGCCCAGTTTAATTGCGCACCATGAAAAAGTAAAAACTCCAATCGGTTTGCCGAACACGAGGCCTAAAACAATCCCAAGTGGAATGGGGGCAGCCAACGAGCCGACTGTAACGCCCGATAGCGACACCCCGGCATTTGCCAGTGCAAACAGAGGCACGACGCCAAACGTCACCCAGGGGTGGAGCGTGTGCTGCAGCCAAATGAGCGGTGAGGAGCCTTCTCCTTGTGCTTGATCCGATCCGTTTAACGGTATGGAAAGCGCTGTGATGACGCCGGCAAGTGTGGCATGCACGCCCGATTTCAAAACACACAGCCAGACAAAAAATCCCACTGCCGCATACGCAGAGATACGTGTCACACCAAATCGATTGAGAGCGGCAAGTGCCGCCACGCCGAGTGCTGCCAATCCAAGCGCCGTGACCGAGAGGTCAGCGGTATAGAACGCTGCAATGATCAGAATGGCTCCGAGATCGTCGATGATCGCAAGCGCCAGCAGGAAAACTTTCAGTGCGGCCGGTACACGCGACCCGAGCAGAGCCACCACGCCCACCGCGAAGGCGATGTCGGTCGCGCAAGGAATAGCCCAGCCGTTGAGGGCTTCGGCTTCGCCACGGTTGATGAAAACATAAATGAGAGCCGGAACAATCATGCCGCCCGCAGCCGCTGCAAACGGCAAGGCTGCGCGCTTGGCACTCGACAAAGCTCCGGCTACCAGTTCACGTTTTATTTCCAGGCCAACCAAAAAGAAGAACAGCACCAGCAGGCCGTCGTTGATCCAATGGCTCAATGTTTTTTCAAGTGCGAGAGGCGCTATCCCCAGATTGACCGGCAATTCCAAAAAATGCCCGAAGCTCTCAGCGACCGGCGAATTGGCGAGTGCCAGAGCTACGACAGCAGCAACAAACAACACGACACCGCCCGCCGCTTCGTGGTGCAGGAGCTTTGACAAGGCTGATGATTGGGTCATGGTGCTTTCAAAGTGCAGGGTGAAGTGTCACGGCGTGTTTGGAATTCGGTACCGCAAAATCGAGCAGGTCAGGCCGGCAACGCTTTTGGTTCAATCCATATGTCGCGGTGTGGAATGACCATCAACTCGTCATGGCCCTGACTGCGCACCGCGACGGCATTGACGCCCGCGGCCGCCGAATCAAGAGCCTCGACAGGTGTGCGCCCATTCAAGATGAAGCCGAGAAAAAGTGCAGCCAAGAAGTCACCCGTGCCGTGTGGAACGGATTGAAGTTTGGGGACTTCGAACACATGTTCTCCGGTGCTCCAAACCAGCACATTGCCGAGTATGCCTGAATCGACCGGCACGGAGGTCACCAATGTGGCCTGCGATGCCAGTGACCGGCAGGCCGCAACAGCATCAATTGGGTTGTTGACAGGCAAGCCACTGAGCCACGACAGCTCGAACCGGTTTGGCGTCAGGGTCGTGCTGAGCGGCATGAGCGCGTCGCGCAGTGCTGTGGCGGCCCTGGCCTCAATATACAGCCCACCGGGATCGTCACCCAGCACAGGATCGCAAACATAGATGCATTTGGGGTTGGCCTTGCGAACGCGGCCGACAATTGCCGCGGCCGCCTGCACGTGTTCAACCGTCGGCAGATAGCCGGTTAGAATGGCGTCGATGTCTTTCAGCCAGCCGGATTGATCATAGGCATCCATCGCGCCGCTGAGCAGTGCCGCTGGCACATCTTGTTTTGCAAACGTGCGATGCCCAGGGTGGTTCGACAGCAGAATTGCCGGCAGCGAAATCGTTTCATGTCCAAGTCCTTGTAAGGCCGGCACGATCGCTGACAGCCCGACGTGCCCGCGCGCCACAAACGAGGAGATGCAGAGTACTTTCGCCATGACACCTCAGTAGCGGACTTTCCGCGTTGCGTCCGGCAAGACAACCGACCCCGGTAAACTGCGGCCAAGACCCCAAAAGTCCTATTTGGCTGCGACTCGTTATACGCTAATGTTGCGGTGCAATAATGGGGGCTCGGTTTCGATGCAAGTTCGACCCAGACGCAGCGTGCTTTACATGCCCGGGGCCAACCAGAGGGCCCTTGAAAAAGCAAAATCATTGCCCGCTGACGCGCTTATTCTGGATCTTGAAGATTCGGTGGCACCGGAGGCGAAAGTTGCCGCCCGTGCTCACGTCTGTGCGGCTGTCAAGGAGGGCGGATATGGCCGCCGCGAGCTCGTCATCCGGCCCAATGCGCTTGAAACCATTTGGGGCACCGCCGACATCCTCGCTGCTGCCGAAGTGGCACCGGACGCCATTCTCATTCCCAAGGTGGCGCATCCCGGCGACATCATCAGTGCCGCGAAAATTCTGAAATCCGTCAACGCGCCTGAAAAAACCAAACTCTGGGCCATGATTGAAATGCCGGTCGCGGTATTGTTTGCGCGCGAAATTGCGGCGGCTGCGCGCGACCCGGCCAACCGGCTTGCATGTTTCGTTATGGGCACAAACGACCTGTTGAAAGAAAGCCGGGCGCGGGCTTTGCACGACAGGTTCGCCGTGGTTCCGTGGTTAGCCATGTCACTCTTGGCAGCGCGATCTTATGGCCTCGACATCATCGACGGCGTCTACAACGACTTCAAGGACGAGAGCGGCTTTCGAGCCGAGTGCGAACACGGACGCACCATGGGTATGGATGGCAAAACCTTGATCCATCCCTCGCAGATTGGGCCATGTAACGACGTCTTTTCTCCATCTGACGAGGAAATCGAATGGTCGCTCAAGATCATCGACGCCTTTGGCCGCTACGACAATGCCAACAAGGGTGTTATCACCGTCGATGGACGCATGGTGGAGCGGCTGCATCTCGTTCAGGCTCAACGGACCGTGGCCATTTCCAAGGCCGTGATTGAAATCGAGGAGTGGTTTTAACTTTTTTGCTTTGTGCGTCCCGACTCCGCCTTGCGGAGCCGGCCGGGACGCACGAAGAGCGCCCGCGAGCACCGGCCGGCTCGCGGAACGCAAGCCGGTGCGAGCAAAGCAACAACTGCGACCATCCGGGCATTGCAGGCACAGGCCTGAATAGCGCATTGCTGACGCAATAACCTCAACACCACCTGCTACGAGAGCACGCGCCCCCATGACCGCGAAGAATGCCGCGATGAAGACTGCAACGAAAACCAATCCCGGAAATTTCTTTGAAGATTTCCAGTTCGGTCAGATTTTGACCCATGCCACGCCGCGCACAGTCACGGACGGAGATGTGGCGCTGTACATGAGCCTTTACGGGCCACGCTTCGCTGTCCAGTCTTCCGATGCCCTGGCGCGCGCCATTGGTTATCCGCGTGCTCCTGTGGACGACCTGCTGATGTTTCACGTGGTTTTCGGAAAAACCGTGCCGGATATCTCGCTCAACGCAATTGCCAATCTCGGTTACGCAGAAGGTAAATTTCTGAAAGCAGTCTACCCAGGCGACACGCTGTCAACCGTGTCTGAGGTCATCGGCCTCAAGGAAAATTCCAACCGCGAGACGGGCACGGTCTATGTGCGATCAACGGGGCGCAATCAGCACGGCGAGATTGTGCTGCAGTATTGCCGCTGGGTCATGGTGCGCAAGCGCGACAAGAATTCCCCCGCACCGCAGGCCGTTGTGCCGGTACTTTCAGAACGCGTGGACCCGGCGGAAATCGCAACAGCGGTTCCCTCATTGAGGATCGCGGCTTATGACGTGGCGCTTTCGGGTTCGCCTTATCTTTGGGGCGACTATGAAGTGGGCGAGCGCATCGACCACGTAGACGGCATGACGCTAGAGGAAGCCGAACACCAGATGGCGGCGCGGCTCTATCAGAACACCGCCAAGGTGCATTTTAATCAGCAAACCGAATCCAAGGGCCGCTTCGGCAAACGCATCGTCTATGGCGGCGTTGTTATTTCACTGGCCCGGGCTCTGTCGTTTAATGGCCTCAATAACGCGTTTCATTTGGCTGCCATCAACGGGGGACGCCATGTGGCCCCTCTGTTTGCCGGCGACACGGTCTACGCTTGGTCTGAAATCCTCGAAAAATCGGAAATAACCGGCCGCACGGATATCGGCGCGCTGCGCATAAGGCTGGTGGCCGTCAAGAACCAGGATTGTGCCGGCCTGCCGCTGAAAAATGAAAAGGGCGAATATGCCGAAGGCGTCATCCTTGATTTCGATGCATGGGTGGTGCTGCCCCGGTAGTCCACCCTTACCGCAGGGGACATCACACGCATGACATGTTCGTTTTCTCAACACACAGCGGCAGCCTTGCCCGCACTTGCCGCCATGATCCTGCTGCCTGTTACGGCAATTGCCGCGGGCTCCTATACGGCTGAGATCAAAACTCGCGATGGCACAGCCGCGGGCCGTTTGGAAGTTCTGGCGGCACCCGGCGGTGCGTTTTTGCGCCTCAAACTATCCGGACTCAGTGCCGGGGGGCACGCAATCAAGATTCACGAAATGGGGAAATGCGAGGGGGATTTTGCCAGCGCCGGTGGCATTCTCAATCCGCTGGGTTCGGGCCTCGGCCTGCTCAACGATACGGGACCGGCGGCAGGTGATTTGCCGAACGTGTTTGTCGGCAGCTCTGGCGAAGCCGAAGCCGAATTCGTATCCGCGCTCCTACAACCCGGCGCAGAAGATGGGGACACACTGGCTGGCGAGGATGGTTCAGCAGTTGTCATCTACGACAAACCGGATGATCATCTGGGCTTAACAGACGCTGGACCCGGCGAAAGAATTGCCTGTGGAATCATACAACCGGGGAAGTAACTCCCGGCATTATAGTCAGTACTGTGATTGTGTTTACGTTTTTTTACCGGTCGGTGCTGTAGGGCTGATCAGCAGGGGATTTCTACCTTTGAGTCGGTAGCGAGCTTCAACTTGCGATTTGACGTTTGAGCAGGCGCTGGGTCTCGCGGGGGGACATGGGCTTGTTCGATATTGTGGTGGCGATCAGCGCTGCCGGAAGACGCCTTTGACGCAAAGAATTGCAGTGATTGGGGCCGGGGTGGCCGGGCTGTCATGCGCCCGCGTCTTGCGTCAGGCCGGCTGCTATGTCGAAGTCTTTGAGCAAGAGCGGATCATTGGCGGGCGCATGGCGACCGTGCGCCTGGGCTCGACCACGTTCGATCACGGCGCGCAATACGTGACGGGCCGCACGACCCGGTTCCAGAACTATCTCACCGAGCTCGAAGGAACGGGTTATCTGGCGAAATGGTCGCCGGTTATTACCAATGGCAGCCAGGCCGGTGTGAAGTTGCAAGATTGGTACGTCGGCATGCCCGGCATGTCAGCGATCGTGAGGCCGCTCGCAGAAAGCGTTCGCATTCATACCGCGCGCAAAGTTCACACCATCGCGCGCGACGCCAAAGGATGGCACATCTGGTTCGACAACCAGCTCTCCGTGGGTCCATTCAGCGCGGTGGCCGTTGCGGTTCCAGCTCCTGAGGCGCGCTTGCTGCTCGGGAGGCTTGAAGGTTTCTCTGATTTCATGGGCCGCGTGCGCATGACGCCGTGCTGGGCACTTATGGTTCATCTCGACGATATCAAACTGCCTGAGCAGGATGTATTTTCTGACATGTCCGAAGTGGTGCGCTGGATCAGCCGCAACAACTCCAAGCCGGGCCGCCGCAGCGCGGGCAACACCATCGTGGTTCACGCCTCGCCATCGTGGAGCCGCGATCTCGAAGATACCGAGCCTGATGATGTGGCTGAAGAACTGTGGTCCGAAGTCAGCCGCGGCTTGGGCCTGCCACCGGCGCGCCCGACATTGATGACCGCGCACTTATGGCGTCATGGCCTCGTCGATCAATCGATTGGCGAGACGTTTATTTTTTCAAGTGAGCACAATGTCGGCGCCGCCGGCGACTGGTGCTTGGGCCGCCTCGCAGAGCACGCATTCGAAAGCGGACACGGACTTGGCCGCGCCATTGTGAACTCGCTCGGCTGATCAATTTGCGGTCAGAATGCTGTTTAACTTTTCGCTCATGGGCCTTGAGACGCGTCATAAAACCCGCCCAGCCCGGGCGAGTGCGGAATTGCCCCAAACATTCCAACGCGCTAATACAGTCTTCTGAATTCGCCCTGGGGGTACACATATGGCCGTTGAAAAACCGGCAGGCAGGGTCAAGCCTGCCCGTCCGCTGTCGCCGCATTTGCAGATCTACACACCGATTATCAACATGGTGATGTCGATCCTGCATCGCATGACCGGCGCGGCGCTCTATTTTGGCTCGTTGTTGCTGGCCTGGTGGCTCATTGCCGCCGCTTCGGGGCCAGACTATTTCGCCTATGTGAATGGACTTCTCGGGTCAATGTTGGGGCGGATCGTACTCTTTGGCTATACCTGGGCGCTCATCCACCATGCCCTCGGCGGCATCCGGCATTTCATCTGGGACACCGGCCGCGGCTATGATCTTGAGACCATCGACCAGATGTGCTGGTGGTCGATTTACGCCTCAGTTGCGTTAACGCTTCTCGTGTGGGGCTTCGCCCTGATGCACATTGGGAGTGCTGCCTGATGAGCATGCGGACACCTTTGAAGCAGGCACGCCAGCTTGGTTCATCTAAAGAAGGCGCGGACCATTTTTGGAAGCAGCGCATCACGGGCGTAGCGAACCTCGTGCTTTCGGTTTTCCTTGTGGCGCTTTTGGTGCGGCTGG
>JANNXL010000368.1:0-3378 GCA_031409575.1 Hyphomicrobium sp. | reverse complement strand
ATGTCGAACGCGGGGTTCTCCTTGCGCAGCGGCTCCAGCGCCTTGTCGATTTTATCGACAATTGGCAAGATCTGACTGGCGTCAATATCGGGCAGCCGCGCGGTTACCAGTACGGCATTTTCTTCCTCGGAGATGAACCTTCGCACCAGATGGCCGGGCAGCAGCCCCACGTACTTCTTCACTGTTTCGAGGCTGCCATCGCCGCTTTCGGCCAGCCATCGCCGCAAACTGTCTAACGACCAAACATTCCCGAGGCCCGCTTCTTTTTCGAGGATTTCGTGGGCGCGCGCGATGACGGACAACGTGCTCACGTCGTAGAGCGAAATCCCGCCATTGGCCGGCGCATCCTTGCCGCCCTTCCATTGAATCATGATGTGCAGGGGGTTGCCGCCCGTCAGCTTCTTGTCCAGGCGTCCGGTTGCGGCCAGTGCCTGCTCTTTGTCTGGCACCTGATCGGCAAGCCGGTACATCGGAGTGAGTTGTGTGTACGTCCAGCCTGTTATCGCCACCGCAGCGACACCCAGCGCCACGAAAACCACTGGCCAGCGCGCCGCCATTCCCATGACGCGATCGGTCGCGGCCTGCAGCAGCCCAACGCCGCCCGTCTCGTCAGCCTGACCCAGCCCGTCCGCCACCGGTTCTTGGCGGATCAATAGTGCTGCCAGCGTCGGCACGACAACCGCAACCGCCGTGTAAGAGATCGTGACCGCAATCAACGCCGCCCAGCCGAAGGTTCGGATCAATCCTGAATCGGCAAAAGCAAACGAGGCGATGGAGAGAGCCTGGATCATCGCCGTCAGCAGGCACGCGGGAGCCACATCGAGTACGGCATTGCGCGCTGCCTCTATCCGCGGAACGCCGCGCATGATGTCGCGCCGGACTGCAAAAACGAGATGCATCGAGTCGGAAAAACCCGAAACGAGAATGAGCGGCGTGATGACGTTGATAAAGAGGTTAAGCCGGAAGTCGAGTGCACCTAATACGCCCAGCGTCCACAAAATCGCAATCGTGGGGCCAAGCACGGTGATCAGCGTGAGCGACAGCCGGCGGAAGAACAGATAGGCCACAACCATGCCGGCTAGAGCACCAAGTCCATTGTAGACAAGACGGTCGCGTTCCACGGCGTTGCGAATTTCAAGCTGCATCACGGGCGCGCCCGTGAGCTTGGCGGTGAGACCACTCCCCTGCAACTCCCGGTCGAGCGTGGCTTGGATGTCTCCGATGACAACCTTTGCGGTCTTCTCAGCCACCACCTGCCGGTCAAGCGCGATCACGATCATGGCCAGTTCGCCATCGTCAGACAGGAACTTGCCTTTGACAATATCGTTCGTCGTCAGCCGCTTGATGATTGCGTCATATTCCGGGCCTTCGTCTGGAAGTTCGTCCGGGACAAGTGCCGGCGCGAAGCCGGAGGCATCAGGCTTGTCACGCGCCGACAACATCGAAACGAGCCCGCCCGCTCCGTCAACAAGTTGCATCTCCACGACGGCACGGCTAAATGCTTCGAGCTGGGACTTCTTCAGCAGGTCTTGGCCTTCGACCACCGCGAGCACATCGTATTCGCTTGATGGAAAGCGCCGGTCGATCTCCTCGTACTGGCGGAATTCTTTCGTGTCGGTGCGAAACAGCTCTGACAAGCTGTCGTCGACCTTCAAGCGCGACACGCCAAGAATGGCGAGCGCCGTAAGCATCAGAATGACCGCCGCCGAAACATGAGGCGCCCGGAGCGCGAGCAGCCCAATCCTGTCGAGCCCAAACGAAAACAGGAACGAGCGCCGTGGTTCACCGGTGCTGGCCATAGATGCCCCTGTCCCCTTGTCCATTGGCGCCGCAAAAGCCGGGCTAATGCCGGACAATTGCGCCGTGTGTATCTGGCGTTTTGCGCAACGCAAATGCTGTACGCAACAGGGCCAACAGCGGCGCTACTAGAATCAGTTTTTTTGACTGTGGCATTGGGCTTGCGGCCGACGCAAGTGGTCACAGCCCCTACTTGCGTGTGTCCGCCCTGCTTGTGAGCATGCGGGGTATGTTCTAAGGACCGCAGGGAACAAACAAGTCTGCTCAAACAGGCCGTTAAAGCACCGCTGAGCGGCGCCTGGCAGCCACACACCTGGATGCTTGCACGGATGGCGGACGTTACACTTGATACACAGGGACTGACGTGCCCACTCCCAATCCTCAAGGTCAAAAAAGCCATGAATGGTCTAACGCACGGGGCCACGCTGGAAATCCTGGCCACCGACCCAGGCGCCATGGACGATTTCGAGGCGTTTTGCCGTTTAACCGGACATACGCTTCTAGAGCAAAGCGATGTAGCGGGCGTGTATCGGTTCGTGATCCAGCATACTGGCGCTGGCTGACGGCTGAGGCTTGCCGTCCAACCCACGACACATTTTCACGACACTGTTGCGAATAGGGACGTAGGGGATTTGCGCTGACGGATTCCGCTGGCGGCTCCACTGTTAATGTTTGCAATCCGAACCGTGAGGCGGACTGGGTGCTCACTGTCGATACCGATACCCAACTTCGCGGCCGGCTTGTTGCCGCGGGCAAAGTTGTTGTGAACCTCTGGTTCGATGGCGACATGGTGTGTTCGCACCTCACCATCGGCCCCAGCGGTTACTTGACAGGTTCAGCTGCAGCCCACGAGATCGTCATTGAAGGCCAGGTTTCTGGTCCCATTCACGCAAGTACCGTTGTTCTAAAAGGCGGCTGCATCGTCGAAGGCGATGTTCACCACACAACGATCACCATCGAACCCGGCGCCACCATGATCGGGCGCGCCTCACGCTTTCCAGTTATCCAAATGCCCGCCGAATTGCTTCAACTGGAAGCCCAGGCTGCCGACGAGCGCTCGGCCATAGAAGACGCCGTCGAAAGATCGCTGGCATCGGAACAGCCGCCGGAGTTCGCGTCGCCGAATAGCAACCAGACCTTGCCAGGCCTGCCGGACATGAAGCGCCCCGCCCCTGGCGGCGTCAGGCCTGCTGACGCAATATCAGCCAGCAACATTCTGCCTCTGCGGCGCGGACCTTAGCGGCGCGTCCAGCCCGTGTTGACTTGTCTCTATACGCCTCGCATAAGGAGCGCCCACGGGCAAAATCCCGGGCGGTTAGCTCAGCGGTAGAGCACACCCTTCACACGGGTGGGGTCGCAGGTTCAATCCCTGCACCGCCCACCAGAAAACACATAAGATTCAACGACTTCTTTAACATTCCAATTTGCTGCTTGGCAGGCGATCGCCTGTAGGAACCACATAGGAACCACCGAAACGCCGTTTCAATCGCCGAGCACTGACTTCGCCAGCGTCCGCATCTCCATCACGAACGCAAGCAAATAGCGGCGTTCTTTAATCGCTTCACGCGTCATGTGACCATG
>JANNXL010000367.1:0-1976 GCA_031409575.1 Hyphomicrobium sp. | reverse complement strand
GGCAGGACCGTCTCAACACTGGCAAGTCTCATAAAGTCACCCTTTCGCAGCCGTCTTTAGTCTCCCAATTCGCGAACCCTACTGAAATGAGCTTAGCGAGCCGTTAAGGTATGGTTCAAAGCGAGAAGAACGGGAGAAGTGAAGCTGCCGATCCAACGCGGACTTGACATATAAACATATCTTTATATGTTGTCCGAACGATGATTGCATTGAACACAGCATTGCGCGCCGTTGATCTGGTGGCGGCCTTGAAGGCAGCAGCCGAGCCAACCCGTTTGCGTATTCTGATGCTGTTGTCGAGCAGCGAACTCAGCGTCAAAGACCTCACCGTGATTCTGGGCCAAAGTCAGCCGCGCATCAGCCGTCATCTGAAGCTTCTCGCCGAAGCCGGGCTGATCGAGCGCTTTCGCGATGGCAGCTGGGCGTATTTCCACGTTTCGGAACGCACCGAAGGCGGGCGGCTGGCGCGCAGTCTGGTTGCCGCCGTTGACCCACGAGACACCGCCATCGGGCGTGACCGCCTGCGCGCCGAAACCTTGAAACGCGAACGCGCCGACGCGGCACAAGACTTCTTCCGCGACCATGCCAAGGAGTGGGATCGCATTCGCGCGCTGTACGTGGCCGAAGGCGATGTTGAGAGTGCCATGCTTGAAGCGCTGGGGTCCGGGCCCTTCAAGTTTTTTCTCGACGTGGGTACGGGCACCGGCCGCATCCTCGAATTGTTTGCCAGCCGCTACAGCCGCGCGCTAGGCCTCGACGTCAACCAGTCCATGCTGGCGTATGCGCGCAACAAACTCTCGGCCGCCGGGCTCGACGCCGCCCAGGTCCGTCACGGCGATCTTTATGCGCTCGCCCTGCAAGACTCGAGCGTCGATGCCATCGTGATGCATCAGGTGCTGCACTATCTGACGGAACCTGCACATGCGGTCCGCGAGGCTGCCCGCGTGCTGGCTCCTGGCGGCCGCTTGCTGATTGTCGATTTTGCGCCGCATGATGTCGAAGCGTTGCGCGAGGCGCAGGCGCACACACGGCTCGGCATCGCCACCGGACACGTCTCAGAATGGTTTACGGGTGCGGGCCTGACACCAGTTTTACATCGCGATTTGCATCCGGCAAACGGCCATGAAACTCAGAAGCTAACGGTTTCACTTTGGCTGGCGGAACAACCGGTCCGTCCGGTGGCGGTGCCGCGCCGCGAACGCTCGGATTTGGAAAGGATACCCTGATGGCAGGAAACAGTGAGCGCAAAAGCCGGTTGCTTGGGTCCGGCGATATCTCGGTCTCGTTCGAATTCTTCCCGCCGAAGACCGAGAAGATGGAGGAGACGTTGTGGCAATCCGTAGAGCGCTTGGCACCATTGCGGCCCGAGTTCGTGTCTGTGACGTATGGGGCTGGCGGATCGACTCGCGAGCGCACACATAACACCGTGGCGCGCATTGTGCGGGAAACCGGTTTGAAGCCCGCCGCACATCTCACGTGCGTGAACGCCACCAAAGACGAAGTCGATGAGGTGGCACGCGCCTATTGGGCAGCCGGCGTCCGCCACATCGTGGCCTTGCGCGGCGATCCCGCCGAAGGCCCCGGCACGGCCTATAAGCCGCATCCTGGCGGTTATGCCAACGCGGCCGATCTGGTTGCCGGCTTGAAGAAAATCGCAGCCTTTGAGATTTCAGTTGCGGGCTATCCCGAGAAGCATCCTGAAAGCATCAGTCCGGCAGCCGACATTGACCATCTGAAAGCCAAAGTCGATGCGGGTGCCGACCGCGTCATCACGCAGTTCGGGTTTGATAACGCGCACTATCTGCGGTTCTTGGAGCGCGCGCGCGCGGCGGGAATCTGGGTTCCGATTATGCCGGGCATCGTGCCGATCCATAACTTCAAGCAAGTGGCGGGTTTCGCCAGCCGCGCCGGTGCCAGCGTTCCGTCGTGGCTGGCGCGCCGCTTCGAGGGCCTCGATGCCGACCCGACGACAACGC
>JANNXL010000366.1:0-2092 GCA_031409575.1 Hyphomicrobium sp. | reverse complement strand
GTCGCGAATGCGTACTTGGAAGGAACATATAGCGAAGTTTATCCAACGATCACTCAAGACACTGAAGGGATGCAACGTCTGTTCAAACAGTTCTCATTTCCCGGCGGAATTCCAAGTCACGTCGCGCCGGAGACACCCGGTTCGATTCATGAGGGCGGCGAATTGGGCTATTCGTTATCGCACGCCTTCGGCGCAGCTTTCGACAACCCAGATCTCATCGTAGCCTGCGTCGTCGGCGATGGTGAAGCGGAAACTGGCCCACTCGCCACAAGCTGGCACTCAAACAAGTTTTTAAACCCTGTGCATGACGGTGCGGTGCTGCCAATCCTGCACCTCAACGGTTACAAGATTGCCGGGCCCACTGTGCTGGCACGCATTCCACGCAATGAACTTGAAGCCCTATTTCGCGGCTACGGTTACACGGCCTATTTCGTCGAGGGCGATGACCCGGTCAAGATGCACCGGCTCATGGCAGCGACGCTCGACCTGGTCGTGGCCGAAATTCAAAGTATCCAAGGCGACGCTCGTACAAACGGGTTCAGCAAGCGCCCGAGCTGGCCGATGATCATCTTGACTTCACCGAAGGGCTGGACTGGCCCAAAATTTGTCGATGGCAAACCGACCGAGGGCACGTTTCGCGCCCATCAGGTACCGATGGGCGAAATGGGCCATCCGGGTCATTTGGAGCTGCTGCAAAGCTGGCTGAAAAGCTATCGTCCGAATGAGTTGTTCGACGAGACGGGTAAACTGAAGTCCGAACTCGCAGATCTGGCCCCTAAAGGCAATCGTCGCATGAGCGCCAACCCCCACACCAATGGTGGCGCGCTGCTGCATGACCTGCGTCTGCCCGATTTTTCCGACTATGCTGTCAAGGTTACAACGCCCGGGGAAGCAAACACAGAAGCCACGCGCGTCCAAGGCCAGTTTATTCGCGACGTCATAAAACTGAACCCAAACAACTTCCGCGTCTTCAGCCCGGATGAGACGGCATCAAATCGCTGGGGCGCTGTATTTGAAGTCACAAACCGGTGCTCGACAGCGGAGATCATTCCCATCGACGACCACATCGCACCCGACGGCCGCGTGATGGAGATGCTGAGCGAGCATCAGTGCGAGGGCTGGTTGGAAGGCTATCTTCTCACCGGGCGGCATGGCTTCTTTCCCAGCTACGAGGCGTTTATTCACATCGTCGATTCAATGTTCAACCAGCACGCCAAGTGGTTGAAAGTGACGCGGGGCATTCTCTGGCGCCGCCCAATCGCCTCGCTGAACTACCTCCTCACCTCACATGTCTGGCGGCAAGATCACAATGGCTTCACCCATCAAGACCCAGGCTTCATCGATCACGTCGTCAACAAGAAGGCCGAAGTCATTCGCGTTTATCTACCCCCCGATGCAAATACACTGCTCTCCGTGACCGACCACTGCTTGCGCAGCCGCAACTATGTGAATGTCATCGTCGCTGGAAAACAGCCCGCGCCACAATGGCTCGATATGGAGGCTGCAATCGCGCACTGCACGGCCGGCATCGGGATTTGGCCATGGGCTTGCAACGGCGACGGCGGCGAACCCGACGTCGTCATGGCGTGCTGCGGCGACGTGCCGACGCTCGAAACGCTTGCCGCCGTCGATCTGCTGCGGACGTACTTTCCAAAATTAAAAGTGCGCGTGGTCAACGTGGTTGATCTGCTGAAGCTGCAATCACCCAATGAGCACCCGCACGCCCTGAGCGACACCGATTTCGACGCGCACTTCACCACAACAAAACCGGTCATTTTCGCCTACCATGGCTATCCGGCACTTATTCACCGGCTCACATACCGCCGCACCAACCACGGTAACTTTCATGTGCACGGTTACAAAGAAGAAGGCACGACGACTACGCCGTTTGACCTAACGGTCATGAACAACCTCGACCGCTTTCATCTGGTGGCGGACGTCATTGATCGCGTGCCCCAACTCGGCTCGAGCGCTGCTGCGGTCAAGGAGGCTGTCAGCGATAAGCTCAGGGAACACAAGGCCTACGTTGCCGAGCACGGCGAAGACATGCCGGAAATCCGAAACTGGCAATGGGCGGAAAGGAAATGACTAG
>JANNXL010000365.1:0-1634 GCA_031409575.1 Hyphomicrobium sp. | reverse complement strand
CCGAAGCGCAATCAAAAGAGTGCCGTTGGCCGCGCCGGAGTTGGTGATGACGCGGCCGATGAGCTGCTCCATCCCGTTGTAGGTATAAGTGCCCAGCAGATTGCCCGACGACGACACCGTCTTCAGCCGGTTGGCGTTGTTGTACGTGTAGCCAAAGACCACGCCATCTCACTTGCGCCTTCCGACTCGCGTTCCGCGAGCCGGCCGGAAGGCGCGAAACCAGTGCGCGTGTCGGTGGCGATACGACCACTTGGGAGTCCCCTTGCGGGATTACCGCCCGCATCGTGGACGAACAAGCGCTCAGTGACAGCCCCGATCTTGACATTGGCGATCTTGTTGGCAGCGGATTTGTACGTATAGACGCGCGAGGTCAGGGCTCCGCCCACGGGCGTCGAGGCCTCCGTCTTGCGGCTGAGTTCGAAGAACACACTACCCATCTGCCTACGGATTAATTGGGACAAAGTGCAGAAAGAAATGTTTGTCGGGGTACACGATTCCGATCGCCGGCGCGATCGGGTCATGTCCCCCAAGGGTCATGCCCCCACCCCTCCCCTGTTGCTCCTGTCGCACTCTGCCGATAGGGTCTCACCTGCACACCGGCCCTGGGACCCCTCATGACGCCCCTTTTGTCGCTTCCAGCACTCGCTGCCCTTGTGTTTGGATATGGGCTGGGCTCGATTCCGTTCGGCTATCTTTTGACCAGGGCTGCGGGTCTGGGCGACGTGCGCAAGATCGGCTCTGGCAACATCGGCGCGACCAACGTGCTGCGCACCGGTCACAAGGGGCTCGCCGCGCTCACGCTGCTTCTCGATGCGCTGAAGGGTACGGCCGCCGTGCTGATCGCGCATCACATAGGCGGTCAGCATGGCATTGCCATTCTGGCCGGATTGCTCGCCGGGCTCGGTGCTTTCCTCGGGCACATTTTTCCCGTGTGGCTCGGGTTCCGCGGCGGCAAAGGCGTGGCGACATACATCGGCGTTCTGGCTGGAATTTTCTGGCCGTCGGCTTTGGTGTTTTGCGCAGCATGGCTAGCGGTGGCTTTCATCACCCGGCTGTCGTCGCTGTCGGCGCTTGTAGCCAGCGTGGTCACGCCGGGCCTCCTTGCCTTCCAAGGCGACTACGCCGAGGCGCTTCTGGCTGCGATCATGACCGCGCTTTTGATCTGGAAGCATTCGAGCAACATTCAGCGCATCGTGAACGGTCAGGAGCCGAGGATCGGTGACAAAACGTGAGCCGCCTTCCTTGTTCACGCCGGCACCTTTACCGGTCGCAGCGCTCGGCGAAGACGAACGCATCGCGTGCCTGCGGCTGATCCGGTCGGGCAACGTCGGGCCGGTCACGTTCCGTGAGTTGATCAATACGTTTGGCGGTGCGGCTGCAGCACTCGACGTGTTGCCGGAACTGTCCCGGCGCGGCGGCGGCAGGCCTTTGCTGCTGTGCCCGAAATCGCGCGCGCAAGACGAACTCGCAGCTGCGCGGCGCATGGGTTCTGAGCCCTTTTTCACGTTGGAGCCTGGCTACCCCAAAGCGCTCGCCGCCATCGAAGTGCCGCCGCCGATGATTTACGCGCGCGGGCGCATCGAATTGCTGCAACAGCCGGCACTCGCCATCATCGGATCACGATTGGCTTCAGC
>JANNXL010000364.1:0-7494 GCA_031409575.1 Hyphomicrobium sp. | reverse complement strand
CGCGTGTGTTTGCGAAAAAAGACGGCCTGACGTGGCTTGATAGTGCCGGCCGCACGTTCACGCTGCCGTGGAGCGAACTTAAAGAGTGGGTAGGCGAACGCTCGCAAGCTGGGCGCATTGTGCCAAAAGGCTTCCCGCGCTCGAACAAATTCGGCCCGTCGTTTTAGCGTGCCCGGCTGTCCGGGGTGAACAGGTGTCTTTGGTACGGCCCTATTGCGACAAGATGAGAATGCTGCCGAAGCTGGCCGCAAGGCCCGTCAACTGAACTGAACCGATGCGCTCCTTCAGAAACCAAACTGCCAGCGCCACGGAAACCGCTGGGTACATCGCGGTCAAAGCCGCTGCGATACTCATTTGACCTCGCGTGGCCGATAGCACGTAGCCGAGTTGTCCGAAGCAATCGAGCAAGCCTGCCACAGAACACAGCACCAGACCGTTTCTCACGTTCGCGTCAACGAGAGGGCTTGAGAGTGCCCAGGATTCGCGCGACACGGAGGCCAAACGTGTAGCCGCCATTTGAACCGGTCCGAGCCAGGATGCAGAGAGCAATCCAATCGAGAGACAAGCGCCGGTCAAGCGCGCGACGGCCAAGCCGCCTTCGGCGGTGGACACCGTCATCAATCCAAGACAGAGATCGGCAAGGCCGTACCCGATACCGCTTGCCAGCCCAAATCGGATTGAAAATAGCGTTTGAGAACGATCTTCGTCTTGGCTCGGTCCTTGAGCAATGAGCACGATTGCGGCGGTCGCCAGAAAGAAGCCGGCGCATTGCTCAAAACTGACCGCCTGAATGAACATCATATCCGCCAGCACCGGCAAGGCGATGCCAGTGACACCCGCGATGGGAGCAATCACCGAGACGCGGCCGCGTGCAATGCCTTGGTAGATGAAGAACACAGCAATGACATGGAACGTGCCAGCGAGCATGGCCAGGCAAAGCCGCGTTCCATTGGGGACCACGCCGCCAGCGACGGCAAGCACCAGGAGAGCTGTTACCGCAGAAACCGATTGGGCAACGGCCACGGCAGATAGTCCGTTCAGACGAAGTGACGCTCTGCCACCTGCAAAATCTCCGGCTCCAAAGGCAACGGCACCGAGGAGGCCGGCCGAAACGGCCCCGATTTCAAAAAGCATCGCCGCCTCCTGGGTTCGGGAGGCGCTTTAGAGTTTTGAGAGTTTCGGCTTGACTCGTGAACATGGGTTTCTCCCTCACAGCGTCCGCCTGATCGGCTGAGGTGTCGATGCTCGCGCGAATTGCGATGCGCTGTGCCGTGGGTAACAGGCAGATGCTGGCAGGCGCGCTAGTGGCGTCTGAAAACCACCCGCACAAGCACAGCAGAATTGTTGCCGCACTTGCGCCCCGAATACGCGGCAGGTACGAAAGGGGCATGGTGGGATGCAATAAATTTGTCTCTGGGTGTGGCCTTGTGCTCGCAGTCTGGGGGATCGTGCTGGTCGATTTCAGTCCTGCGGCAGCGCAGACTATCGAACCCCTCGCGGCCGTGCCGCAAACATGCACCAAGGCCGAATTCGAAGCCGTGGTCGATGACGCGGCGGAGGCGCTGCGCAATCTCAACCAAAAAAAGAAGCCGGATTTTCAAGATCTTCTTCGCCAGCTGAAGGACAAGCGCGGCTGGACTCACGATGAATTTTTGAAAGCAGCAGCTCCTTTCGTCAAAGATGATCAGATTGACGTGTACGACAATACGTCAAATGCATTGCTAGAGAAGATCTCAGAAATGGGGCAGGACGGAACTGGCACAAAGCAGCAGAACGCCAAGCCCGATTGCGCCGTTTTGATCGGATTGCACGAACAGATGAAGGTTCTGGTGCAAACGCAAAACACGAAGTGGGATTATATGTTCAGCAAGCTCAACGCGGAGTTGCAGAAGTAGGTTTCTGCGAGTGATATTTATTTTTCAATTTCAGCCAACCAGTCGCTGATCAACGCATGTGCGATCGCATGCGCGCCGGGAAGCCAAAAGCCATCGGGATGTGTGCCGTCCATCAGGCTTGCGATTTCCGCGCGTGACGACCAGCGGGCCTCGTCAAGTTCCAGCGGATCACGCGTGATGGGGCCGGGTTCCGCAACCGCACGGCAGCCAATCATCAGCGTGTGCGGAAACGGCCAGGGTTGTGATCTTTGATAGGTTACATTCCGGACGCGCAGCCCGGTTTCTTCCAGCGTCTCGCGCACAACGGCGTGCTCGATGTTTTCTCCCGGCTCGACATAGCCTGCAGGTATTGAATACATGTTGTCTGGAAATCGCGGCTCGCGGGAAATCAGGCACTGCACTCCCGTGGCATCCGTGATCAACATGATGACGACGGGATCAGTACGAGGATATGTACTTCGATCGCACCCAGAGCACGTGCGCCGCCATCCTCTGTCGGCCGCGCGCGTGGCGGCTCCACAGCTCCCGCAATACCGGCTTGTGCGATGCCAATCCGCCAGGGATTTGACCTGACCTAAGACAGTGCACTCGTCAAAAGGCAGGGCCGCCTGTGAAATGAGCGCCATCAATCCGAGGGACTGACCGGCGATCCCAGGGTTCGCTGCGAGGTGATTGGCGTCGAGCACGACTGCAAACCGCCCATGCCCCGTGTCGCGCGTGACGCCGAGGAATAGTGGCGGCTCCGTCGCGCCCTCAAGCGCCCGAATTTGAGCCTGCGTGAACCAGCGGATGCGTGCAGATGTTCGCGCTGGATTCCAATCAAGCAGCGGGGCGTCGTTTATGAAGACGGTAAAGAGTGCGCTGGGTGAGGACTCGAGCGTGCCCAGGTAACCCGCATCGCCGCGCCGTGCGGAAAGTCGATCAAGGCCATGAGCGGATCCAAGCATCGGCGGCTTCAAAGGCGGCATTCTAATCCTAGAGTCCGATGGTTGGGCTGATGGCAAAGCCAGGGCAGCAACGCTTAGCGAACCGACGCCAAAGAAAATATGCCACCGCGCCAAGCTTGCGTGCCAACGCCCAAAGGCCCCGGCAAGGCCAAGATCAGCTCCAAAATTGACAACTGCGGGGTTGCCTTGGAGCCGAAAGCGGCAAACTGCGGGGCCTTCTGTACGCGGGTACGCTACACTTACACTGTCCACATGCCCGGACCGCCAGCTGTTTTGATACGCACACGAAAGCTGGCCGCAGGACCTGACGCAACACTCTTGGACGACTGAGAAGCTAGCAAAGCCCTCTTTACCCGTCTTTGGCGTTGTAATGAATTTCCACACGATCCTGTGGAAAACCCCAATTGGGCCATTTTCTGCCACAGCACTCTTTGGCGTCCGATTCGGACTAAGTCCGACGCGCTTCCGCCGCAACCCTGCCGCCGCGCCAGCTCAAATCAGCCGGAATAAGAGCCTACCAATAAGTCTCGAAGCGGCCGGGCCGTTTACCGGCCCTTAGCCATTCTCTGGCATGCGTTAAGTATGTTGTTCCGCCGCGTATCCTTGGCCGTTGCGTTTGCCGCCGTGCTTGCCCTCATCGGGTGCAGTTCGAGCGGAACGGACTTCGTGGCCAAAGACGAGCCCTGGCGCGCGGCCGAAGAAAGCTCTTGCGTTGCAGCCGGCGTCGTTCGCCCCAGCCCCGTCATCCAATCCCGTGCAGCCCTTGGCGGACCCAGTGTGTGCGGCGCGGCGCGTCCCTTTGAAATGTCAGGCGCGCTTGGCGGCCGTGTCGTCATGAAACCGGCAGCTCTATTGCGCTGCCCTATGATCCCGCAAGTGGAGCGCTGGGTTTCCGAGAGCGTTGTCCCGTTGGCGCGCTATCACCTCGGCGTGTCCGTTGCCGAACTTCAAGTGGCTGCCTCATATTCATGCCGCGCCATCAATCACGTTCCAGGCGGCCGCCTGTCTGAGCATGGCTATGCCAACGCACTCGACATATCGTCATTCACACTTGCTGACGGGCGTAGGATAACGGTCAAGGAGGGGTGGTACGGCGATGATCGCGAACGCGCGTTTCTGCGCGCCGTCCACGACGGAGCGTGCCGGCAATTCACCACCGTGCTCGGGCCCGAAGCCGACAGCCACCACCGCGATCACTTCCACATGGACCTTGCGCGCCATGGCCGGGACGGCCTGAACCGGATCTGCCAGTAACCCGCCGTTCACTATAAAAAACCCCAATGTATTCAGTTAGATAATCCAACTTCGGCCGGATTTTCAACGCCCGTCAGTCCCGCGCCTATTGCCGCGCTTTGACGGTTTTGCCGTGATTTGGCCTCATTTGAACCGCCCCTGCGAACCAGTATCAATGGAAGTAGGGATTTAGAAATGAAGTTGAATGCTTTGGTCGCGTTCGTTGCGCTTTTCGTTTTAGCTGCCATGCCTGGCGCACAGGCCCGCCCTTACGACGGATCGGGTTGGGATAACTTCAGCCACGAGAGTGCCTCGGGTGCCAAGCCCCGCCGCGCAAAGGCACTCCGCGCTTACCGGACGACATACCGCGAGCAAACCGCCAGCAGCGGCGTCGGCCGTAGGCCTGGCAGGTGGTGCGGCTGGTGGATGCGCACCCAGAAGGGTGGCGGTGCTCACCTCAACTTGGCGGCAAACTGGCGCCGCTGGGGCAGCGCTTCGTCCGCCCAGGTCGGTGCTGTCGTCGTCTGGAGCCATCACGTCGGTATCATAACGGGCCGGGCCTCCAATGGTCAGTGGATCGTCAAGTCTGGTAACGACGGCGGCCGCGTCCGCGAGCGGGCCCGGTCGGTCTCAGGCGCTGTGTTCCGCATTTAGACTCTTTGCTTTGTGCGCGGCGACTCCCCGCTGGGGAGTCGGCCGCCGCGCACGAAGGTTAAAACCTTTCTGCGGCGGGCTCCATCGGGGTCCGCCGTTTTTGTTTGGAGTGATCGTTGAATGGCTGGCCCCAAGCCGGGCAATTGTTCAGGCGGGCGGGCAGTGGTTTTCGCACTTGTTTTCGCCCAGAGGAGAGTCGGGAACTGAGGGCCAAGCTGAAACTCTTGGCCCTCCCGTTTTCGGGACTACTTTGAAACGCCAGGCGCGTCCTTCATGGCCTTTTCCGAAAGGCTGCCCGAGTCAGGCTTGGCTGTGGGGTTTACTGTGGCGCCGTTACCGGTGACGCCGGGGGCATCCTGCATCGCTTTTTCCGAGAGGCTGCCCGAGTCAGGCTTGGCGGTTGGGTTGCCTGTTGCGCCTGAGCCGGTCACGCCGGGCAGGTCCTTCATGGCCTTGGACGTGAGGTCTTCAGCGGAAGCAAACGAACCGGTTGCTGCGAGAAGGGCAATTGCGAGGATGAGCTTGTTCATGGTCGTCTCCATTGGGTTGAATGATCAATCTGTCTTCTATGGGCCAGCGCCGTGTTCTGCGCCGGTGAATTAAAACTAGACGATAAGTACCGTTATTGCAATACAAAACGAGACGTTTCGTATTCACAAAAGCGTGAGTGGACAGTAAGACATCGCTCATATCAAATTTTATCATGTAAATACAATTTGTTAGTGTCATACCTAGTCTTTGCAGGTCGTGGTTCGTCGCGGCAACCTGCCATCAAGATATTCTTGAAAAACGATCCGATCCGTATTATTATTGTACGCAATGGATTCCAAGGAGACGACAATGGCAATTTCAGATGATCCCTGCCAGCTGCCGGAGAAGCGCGCAGCAGGGCGGCCGCGCAGCGAAGAGACGCGCCAAGCCATTCTCGATGCGGCCGTTGAACTCGTCGGCACGCGGGCCTATCGGGATGTCTCGATGGATGCGATTGCCGCATTGGCAAAGGTCGGTAAGCAATCGATCTACCGGTGGTGGAATGCCAAAGCAGACTTGGTGCTTGAAGCTTTCACAGATCACTCACTCAGCCGCATGCCACCGCTGGTCGCATCTGCCGATGCCTTCGCTGACCTTGAAACAGATTTGACTAGGTTCTTTGCCTTCATGCGCAATGAGCTTGTGGGCAAGGGCGTGAGAAGTCTTATCGCTGAAGCGCAATTCGATGCGGACTTCCGGTCAAAGCTCTACAACAATGTTCATCGCGTGCGCTGCGAGGGGTTGCGCCGGATTTTCCAGCATGGGCGCTCGCTTGGTCAGTTTCGCAGCGACCTCGACGAGGACGCGCTGGCGCACGTCATTCACGGGGCGTTCTGGTACCGCTTTTTGTCGGGAACAAAGTTTCCCGCCGACGACGCCTACGCTAAGACGGTGGTTGCACTGTTGCGGCCTGGCATTGAGCAGCGTCCGGTATGAGCAAACGCATTGATTTCTGCGGGACGACTCTTGCCTGAAATTTTTATTTTCAACTCAAATCCCACACGCTCCCCTCACAAATTCTTCTTCCTCTGCTGGATCATCATGTAGGTGTCGCTGGTTTGCTCGGAGAGCTGGAACCACAAATAGTTGTCGGCGCGCACAGCGGTCATCGCCTCGTAGACCTTTTTGAAGTTCGCGTTCTTGACTGAGAGGTCTGCATAAACTTCGTTTGAGGCCTTGTAGCAGGCGTCGAGCACTTCTTCGGAAAACGGCTTCAAAATCGCGCCGTTCTGCACGAGGCGGCGCAGTGCGGCCGGGTTCAGCATGTCATAGCGCGCCACCATCACGGCGTTGGCAGTGTGCGCGGCACTTGTCAAAATCGCCTGATAGGTTTTCGGCAGGCTGTTCCACTTTTCAAGATTGAAAAAGAACGACAGCATGGCCTGGCCTTCCCACCAGCCGGGATAGTAGTAGTGCCGCGCCACGCGATAGAAGCCGAGCTTTTCGTCATCGTAAGGGCCAACCCATTCGGCGGCATCGATGGTGCCTTTTTCGAGTGCCGGGTAAATATCACCCGCCGCGATCTGCTGCGGAACTGCGCCGAGTTTCGACATGATCACGCCGCCAAAGCCGCCGATGCGGATCTTGAGGCCCTTCCAGTCTGCCGGTGTGTTGATTTCCTTGCGATACCAGCCGCCCATTTGCGCGCCAGAGTTTCCGCCCGGCAGACCGTAGATATTGTAATTTTTGTAGAACGCATTCATCAGGTCGATGCCGCCGCCTTCGTACATCCAGGCGTTCTGCATGCGGCAGTTGAGGCCGAACGGAATGCCGGTCGCGAGCGCGAATGTCGGGTCCTTGCCCCAGTAATAATAGGACGCCGTGTGGCAGCTCTCGACCGTGCCGTCGGTGACGGCGTCGGCGGCTTGCAGCCCGCCGACGATTTCGCCCGCCGCAAACAACTGGATTTTGAATTTGTTGTCCGTCATCGCGGCGACCGTGTCGCAAAACACTTTGCCCGCGCCATGAATGGTATCGAGCGACGGCGGGAAACTCGACGTCATGCGCCAGCGCAATTCCGGCATGCTCTCAGCGATGGCAGGCGCGGCAATGACCGGCGTTGCGGCAGCAGCCAGCCCGCCCGTGGCAGCAGCCTTCAGAATCTTACGGCGCGTAGGATGGCTCACGTCCGGCCTCTCGTGTCGATGGCGCGAGATTCGCGCTTCATGAGCGCGGACTATAGACATGAGGCAGGAGCATCACAAACCGGGACGCAGGCGTTTGCTGAAAGGTGT
>JANNXL010000363.1:0-8294 GCA_031409575.1 Hyphomicrobium sp. | reverse complement strand
CGCGCATTCCGCGGGACAGCTCGACTGATGACGAACGCCGTTTTAATCGCCCTGGTCTTGGGGCTCATCGCCGCCCTGACGTTCGTCTCCGCGACGACGGGGCCGCTGCCCGTGCGGCTGATCCTGTTTCTCATTACGCCGTTGCCGCTGCTGCTCGCCGGGCTAGGCTGGGGTGTGCGCGCCGGCCTCATAGCTGGTGTAGCTGGTGCTGCTCTGCTTCTCGTTCTCAGTGGGGCGCAAGGTACCGTGGTCGCAGGTGTGTTTCTGTTGAGCCAAGCTATTCCGGCGGCTGTGCTGGCGTATCTGGCTCTGCTAAACCGGCCGGTGACGGCTGATGAGAGACAAGCCGCGCCAGCCGATGCGCGAGAATGGTATCCGGCCGGCCGTCTGGTTGTTTGGACCGCGATCATGGCCGCTGTTCCCGCGAGCCTGTGGAACTTTCTAGCCGACAGCCGCAGCGACGAACTGAAGAAGCAACTCGAAGCAGCGCTCACCACGGCGTTGAGCGGAGGCAACATCGGCTCGGCCACTGGCGGCCCGTTGACGCCGGAAGACATCGCAAAAATCAGCGCCGTCATTTACGCGGCCCTGCCAAGCGGAACCGCCATTGCTTGGATGAGCGGCCTCTTGCTCACCTTATGGCTTGCCGGACGTATCATGCGATCGTCCGGACAGCTGGCGCGGCCGTGGCCTGATCTAGCGGCACTTGAGTTTCCCAACGGAACCACGCTCGCTTTTCTCGCTGCGATCCTCATGTCGTTCCTGGAGGGGCCCGCTGGTCTTGCAGGACGCGCGTTCTTCGGGGCTCTATTTTTTGCCTACGTGCTGCTCGGCCTCGCCGTGGTCCACTATGCAACGCGGGGCTCGGCATGGCGGCCGTTTATCCTTTGGGGGCTTTACGCAGCACTCTTCATCGCCAGCGGCTATGCGGCCATTCCCGTCGCACTGATCGGGTTGTCAGACAGTTTCATGCACTACCGCCGCCGCTTCGGAGGCCCGCCCGCACCCAGCACATAGACGGCACATACACGGTTCCCCATTCGCATTCACAACACCACACTGGAAACTAGGAGACTGAAAAATGAAAGTCGTTCTCATGCAGCGCATCGGCCGCCTCGGCCAGATGGGCGACGTCGTCACCGTCAAAGACGGATTTGCCCGCAACTTCCTTCTGCCGCAGAACAAAGCCCTGCGCGCCACCAAGGACAATATCGCCCATTTTGAAACCCAGCGCACGCAGCTTGAAGCCACCAACCTTGAGCACAAAAAGGAAGCTGAAGCCGTTGCCGCCAAGCTCGAAGGCCAGACCTTCGTGGCCATCCGCACGGCAGGCGACACCGGCCAGCTCTATGGCTCGGTTTCCACACGCGACCTCTCAGACGCCATCACTGCGGGCGGCTTCACGGTCCACCGCAACATGATCGTCATGGACAAGCCCATCAAGACGCTGGGCGTACACGCCAGCAAGGTGCAGTTGCACCCGGAAGTGCTCGTCAATGTGAAGCTGAACGTGGCGCGCTCGACCGATGAAGCGGAACGTCAGTCGCGCGGCGAGAACGTCAACGTGGTCAAGGAAGAGAAAATCGAACTCGAAACATACAAGCCCGACGACATGTTCGAAGAGGGCGCACGCGGAGACGGAGCCGAGGCGTAAGCCTTTCTCATCTTTGATTGTAAATTTGGGCCGGGAGCACGTTGCCTCCGGCCTTTTTTCGTCGCCAGGCGTGGACGCTGACCCGTCAAACTGAAGAGGTTCGATGCATTTGACGGACGGGCTTAACGCTTCGTTACCAGGAGTGTTGTATCACCGCGTTATGCTGACGAACCGGTTCATACATTGCCTTACTCTGAGCGCCCTCCTGGCGCTGATGTGCGCCGCGCCCGCCTCTGCGTGTCCATTTCCGCCGGCCGCCGTTCGCGATCTGCATCTGGCGCGCTTCTACACCGACAATGCTGGAAGCAAGACCGATCCCGCACTCCTTGACCAGCACAAAGACGAAACCGCTCCAGTCCGCGACTACCTGAAGATGGTTGTCAGCGAAGCCGACGCCTCATTCCTGCAAGAGACAGAGTCGCTCGGCACTTACCGGGCCAAATGCGCGGTAGAGTGGCTTGAAGTCTGGGCACACGGCGGCGCATTGCTCGGCACGCTCGATACAAAGCAGGCGGCCGCCGAACGGCGCTGGACGCTTGCGGGTGCCGCACTCGCCTATTTGAAAGTTAAGCCGTCCGCCACACCCGATCAGGCTGCGATCATTGAGGCTTGGCTGAAGACGCTCGCGCAAACCGCCGAAGCGGAATTCGCCCAGTCCAAATCGAAGCACAACAATCACTGGTACTGGCTTGGCCTGGGCCTGGGCGCAACGGCGATGGCGGCCAATGACGGCGCAATGTGGCAGACGGCGCGCACCGTCATGCAAGATGCCGCCAAAGATATTTCCACCAACGGCACGCTGCCCCTTGAACTCGCGCGCCAGTCCCGAGCGTTGCACTATCACGCGTTTGCCTTGATGCCGCTCACGGCTTTGGCCGAACTCGCCCGGTCACGCGGCGAAGATTGGTACGCCTTCAACGATGGCGCCCTGCACCGGCTTGTTGATGTGACTGTGCAGGGCTTACTCACTCCGGAGGTGTTCAAAGCGCTGAGTGGCTTTGAGCAGGAACACCCCGTTGATCGCCAATATGGCTGGCTGCCGCTGTACCGGCTTGAGCGGCCCGAGGCATTGCCTGAAACAGAACTTGAAATGCCATCGGGGCACTTCTGGCTTGGCGGCAACGTGCTCTTGCTCAATCACGCCCTGACCAAGCCCAAAAGTTAAGTCAGCTGCCCAAATCCATCAGCGTGCGCACATGCACTGCTGTGGATTTTGCTAGCCCTTCCAGATCGTAGCCGCCTTCAAGCATGGAGACGACACGGCCCCTGCCGAGTTTATCAGCGATCAGGCCCACCTGCTCGGTCGCCCACATAAAGTCGGCTTCCACAAGTCGCAGGCCGCCCAGCGGATCACGCTTGTGGGCGTCAAAGCCCGCCGAAATCACGATGATGTCGGGACTGAAGTTGCGCAACGGATCGAAAATGCGCTGCTTGAACGCTTCGCGGAAAACAACGCCATCGTCGCCTTCGCGCAGCGGCGCGTTGAAGATGTTGCCAACGCCAGTCTCATTGAGCGCCCCTGTGCCTGGAAACAACGGCATTTGATGCGTTGAGCCGTAGAAGGCATTCTTATCTGCCCAAAAAATATCTTGCGTTCCATTGCCATGGTGAACATCGAAATCAATCACGGCGACGCGTTCGGCGCCGTGCTTCTTGCGCGCGTAAAGCGCTGCAATCGCGGCATTTGAAAACAGGCAAAACCCCATGGCCCGGTCGCTCTCGGCGTGGTGGCCAGGCGGGCGCACCTGGCAAAAAGCGTTTGCAGCTTTGCCGGCGAACACTTGATCGACCGCTTCGAGGCCGGCGCCTACGGCGCGCTGCGCTGCTTCCCAGGTGCCGGCGGAAACAATGGTGTCACCATCAATGCGCCCGAGGGCTGTGCCCATGATCGCAGTGGCTGCCTTCTTCATCGACGCGAAGTGCGTCGCGGGATGCGCGAGACCGACCGCATCTTCAAGATCAGCGCGCAGAGGGGCCTCCACCCGGATGAGCGAGGCAAACGCCTCATGGGCCAGAACCTTGTCAATGGCACGCATGCGATCCGGCCGCTCGGGATGCCCGGGGCCTGTATCGTGATTTATAAAACTAGGATGCGTGATCAGTAGGGTCGTCATCGGGTGCGCCAAGGATCTCTATCGGGCCATAACCCTAGCGCAGAGGTTTGGCCCTGTCAGGTGTCCGCTTCACACCTGCGGGCCCAACTTCGTTTTGGCGATGACCACGCCGGCCGGCGGAATGCTCGCGTCGGGCACGAAGAAATCGGGAACTAAAGGCTGCCCCGGCGTCATACTGAAACGGTCAAAGTCCGTCACACCGCCGAACTCGGCCAAGAAGGTGTCGTCAATCAGGAACCGCCCGGTGAAAGCTTTCGCGGGTTGCAGAAAAATCAGGTGGGCCGCCTCGGCCAAAATATCGGGCTTGCGGCTCATGGCCGCCAGCTTGTCTCCACCGAGCAGATTGCGCACCGCCGCCGTGGCAATCGCCGTGCGCGGCCACAGCGCATTAACAGCGATCCCAAGCGGCCGGAACTCCTCCGCCATGCCGAGCACGCACAAACTCATCGAATACTTGGCGATGGAATAGGCCACATGCGGCGCAAACCATTTTGCGCTCATATCCAGCGGTGGCGACAGCATGAGTATATGCGGGTTAGCCGCGTGCTTCAGATGCGGCAGACACGACTTCGACACGAGGAACGTGCCGCGCGCGTTGATCCCCATCATCAAATCAAAGCGCTTCATGTCCGTTGCGGCTGTGCCCGTCAGCGAGATGGCACTGGCGTTGTTCACGCAAATATCGATGCCGCCGAATGTCTCAACGGTTTTGGCGACAGCGGCCTCCACCTGTTCTTCGTAGCGGATATCGCAAACAAGCGGCAATGCCCGGCCGCCGGCTTTCTCGATGTCTTCAGCCGCGCTGAATACGGTGCCCTCAAGTTTCGGGTGCGCCTCAGCTGTCTTGGCAGCAATCGCAATATTGGCC
Source organism: Hyphomicrobium sp. (assembly GCA_031409575.1). Lineage (GTDB taxonomy): Bacteria > Pseudomonadota > Alphaproteobacteria > Rhizobiales > Hyphomicrobiaceae > JANNFX01. The sequence goes on along the minus strand of JANNXL010000363.1, from coordinate 3,658 downwards.
CCATCGCGTGCGGCACGCAGCGCAATGGCCAGCCCGATACCGCGGCTGGCCCCGGTGATGAACAGCGTCTTGCCTTTGAGGCTCATGACCGGGCGATCCTAGAAGAGGCTTAGGCTGTCTTGCGAGCACTGAACCAGACACGGATCGCCCGCGTCCAACGGGCTGGTGCGTGGAGCGCATCCCACAAGCTCAAGAGCATGTACCACATGAAGCTAAGCCCGCCTGCGACCGGCAAGAACACAAAAACAAAAGCCAGAAAACGCACGGTGCGCGCCGAATGATACCCAACAGCACTCCCGTATTCGCCACGCTCCTCGTCCGGCCAGATTTTGCCCCACCAGCGCCATGAGACTTGATGAGCGACGAGCCCAAGAATGAGATGACATATCGCCAGGATTTGAATCCATGACGGAACACCTGGAATAAACCGCGCATCGAGTTCCTGTTCCCGGTCGCGGTCCCGCACGAAGGCGGTGACACTGTGAATGGCGATGTTGCCCTTCAGTTCATCGGAAACTTCTCCCGCCCATGGGCCGTAGAGATCCGTGAGGCCGCCGCCGCGCACGTCACGGGGCACGGCCTGCAAAAGTGTGCGGCCGTAGCTGTCCTGCGCCGCCGTCACCGATAATGGGCTGTGATTTGAGCCGAGCGTATCGAAGAAGTCGGCGTAGTTGGGTTGCTTCAAAGCATCCTTCAGGCCAGCGACTTCGACCTTCTGCCACAACCAATTGCGGCCGCCAGGCTGGCGCGTCGAAGCGGACTGTAAGACAACCAGATTGACGTCGGCTGCCTCCGCAGCGGCGCGCAACTTCGAAATCGACAAGACATCCGACACCAAGCCGGACGGCACGGTGTGGAGCGCATCGCCCTCGACGCGGCCTGTCACCAGCACCGTTTGCCCGCGCACTTTGCCCAAGGCTTCCACCAGACGTGGCGGGTCAATACGATCAACAAGCGTGGTCTTATCGGTTTTGTCGAAGGCTGGAACCGAGGCCAGCTGCTTGGGGCCGCCCGGCTCCATGGCCAGCATGCGCACGTTGGATTTATTGAGCGGCCGGTTCAGGAGATAGACCGCTTCTGCAAAACTCTCCGGCGATGTGAGAGCGACGGTCAGATTGGGACGTATTTGTGCTTTGAGGAGACCTGTGGTTTCGCTCGCACGGACCAGCGGATAGCTGTCACGCCCAGCCACAATGTGAAGGTCAGCATCGGCCGGAAGCGCCTTGAGCGCCTGTGCGTCTTTGAACGCGCTGTCCTGACTAAGATATACGGCCAGCTTGCTGTCACCTGGGTGATCTGGCAGGAGGGCCGCGTTCAGCCGCCCCATCTCGCTGGCATTCGCCGCTGTAAAACTTTCACCCTGTTTGTTGACGAACGTCCAATGCCCCTCGGGCGAAACGTGAGCGGCAAGGGCAGCGCGATTTGGCAGGCTAGGAAGCTTTGCGACAAGCGCGGCTGCATCTTCAAGTGCCAGCAGTCCGGCGCCGAGCTTGCCAGCTTTGCCGGCGTGCGCACCCGCTTCACCGGCCTCTGTCGCGACCTTGCCAAGCGTCGACAGCCAGCCAGCGTGAGCCGCGCTCGCAGCAAATGCTCCCACGAAACACATCATCATGATTTGTAAAGTCAGCCGTCTCGCGCGCATCAATCACACCACAGTTGCTTCGCACTCAACCTATACACCCAGCGGCCAAAAATCAGTCCTGCGATTTGGTAAGAAACGCCGCAAAGGCGGAACGTGCCTCGGGCGAGGCGAGCCGCTGTTTGAAGGCCTCGGCCTCATCGTCCATGCACTTCAAGATGGCCGTAACATCGCTGCGCATCAGCCGCCGCGCCGCCGCAAGCGCTTCCGGTGGCTTTTCAGCCAGGCGCCGAGCAGCGTCCAGTACGGTAGGTTCAAGATCGCTCGAAGGGACAACCGCGTTGACCAGACCAGCGGCTTTGGCGTCTTCCGCCGAAAATACAGATCCCAGAACAAGCATATCGAAGGCGCGCGCATACCCCCTGCGCTGCGGCATGAGCAGGCTTGAAGCCGCTTCCGGAACCAGGCCGAGATTGAGAAACGGCGTTGAGAATTGCGCCCGCTCGGACGCATACACGAGATCGCAATGCAAAAGCAGCGTTGTGCCGATGCCGATGGCCAGCCCATCCACGCCCGCAATCAACGGCTTGCCGACGAGTGGCAGCAGACGGATGAAGCGCAGCACTTCATTGCCGGGACCCTCGGCGCCATCGGCTGCATTTAAGAAATCACGCAGATCGTTGCCCGCAGAAAATACACCATCGGAGCCGAGGATGACATGAACGGCAACGTCGTTTGCCGAGTCACCGGCCAAAAGCGCTTCGCTCAGCGCGGCGTACATCGCCGCCGTCAGCGCGTTCCTTTTTGCTGACCGCGTAAGACGCAGGATCTGAACACGATCAACCCGGCTGATTTCAATATCTGCCATGCCGTCAACTCACCCGGCTCTCAGTGACCGCACCGGCTCCATCCGTGATGGTCGCAGTCAGACCCGGGCCGCTCGTACTTATATGTTCGGCAAAAAACCTTGCCAGCCGTATGCGATGGCCTGCGCCCGCGCCTTCCATCAGCGCGGCTTTGGCCAAATAATGCCCACCGGCCGCTAGGCTGAACAAGCGCAAATAAGGCGTGGCTCCCGCCAGGGCGTCCTCCGCATTGTTCGCGATCGCACGCGCCATCCACACCGTCGCCTCCTCCAGCGCTTGCAGGGTGTCTCGCATCCGGCGCGCCATTTGCCCAAAGGCCGGATCGTTGATGGCTTCGACTGCGGCGCATGTTGCACTGAGTTCCGCCAGATAGGCCCGCACCACGTTGCCTCCTTCAAGCGGAAGTTTGCGCATCACAAGGTCGATCGCCTGAATACCATTGGTGCCTTCGTAAATCGGCAAAATGCGGGCATCCCGCAAATGCTGCGCCGCGCCTGTTTCTTCAACAAATCCCATGCCGCCGTGAATTTGGATGCCCAGCGAGGCCACCTCGACGGCGGTATCGGTCGAAAATGCTTTGGCAACCGGAGTGAGAAGCGCGGCACGGTCTTCGGCTGGTTTGCCAAGCGCGGGATCGGTGGCGCGATGCGCCATGTCTGTTGCTGCCGCAGTTGCAAAGCAAATGCCGCGCGCCGCCGCTGTCATGGATTGCATGGTCAGCAGCATGCGGTGCACATCGGGATGCACGGAAATGGGGTCCATTGTCTTTGATGTGGAGCCCAGCGCGCGGCCTTGATGCCGCTCGCCTGCGAACGCCAGCGCTCGCTGCGTCGCGCGCTCGGCAAGTGCAACGCCCTGTACGCCGACCGCCAGCCGTGCCGCGTTCATCATCACGAACATCGTGGCAAGGCCATGGTTTTCTTCGCCGACGAGATAACCTGTTGCGCCGCCCCGCTCGCCAAACTTCATCACGCACGTGGGGCTCGCGATGATGCCGAGCTTGTGTTCGAGGCCGGCGCAAATCACATCGTTGCGCGCGCCCAATGAGCCGTCTTCGTTGACCAGAATTTTTGGCACGAGAAACAACGAAATTCCTCGCGTGCCGGGCGGCGCATCGGGCAGCCGCGCCAGGACAAGGTGGATAATGTTTTTTGTCAGCTCGTGTTCGCCATAGCTGATGAAAATTTTGGTGCCGGTGATTTTGTAAGTGCCG
>JANNXL010000362.1:0-3870 GCA_031409575.1 Hyphomicrobium sp. | reverse complement strand
CGGCTGGCGGGCCGTGACGGTCATGTCGCTTGCGTCTCAGCAGGATTTTTTCTCCTCGACGCCGGCACGCCTACAGACGGAAGCAGTTGCCTTGAATTGAGTTTCTCTACGATTTCTGTTTGATTTTTCTGCAATGCCCTTTTCTCAAGGTGCGGTTTCCTCGACCTTCTTTCCTTGCCGTTCCCGCCGCTCGGGTGGATCCATAAACATGTGCGGCCGGCGGGATTTCCAGCGCTCGGCCAAGGCTTGACGCTCCGCTGGCGTCATTTTCTCGGCAGCCGCAACGATGACGGTGCGGGCCGCTGACTTGGTGGCTGCTTCGGCGGCATCGATGCCGGAAAAAGCTGCGGTCAACTTCGCTTTGTCAAAGGTCTCAGCGGCCAATGCGTCCGCCGCAGAGCGCCGCGCCTGACGCACCGACGAAATGAGCGGCATCATATTCGGGCGGCCGGTTTGCCGGACCACCTGACGCAACTCTTTGGCGCGGTCTTTCGGAAGGCTGCGAATAAAACCTTGCAGTGCCAGTTCCGCCGCGCCCCGTCCGCCACCTCCGCCCATCGCATGGTTGCGCTTCCACGACCACATCGTGCCAGCAGCAGCACCTGCCAGCAGCAAATTGAGGGCGAGCGAACACAGCAGCGCGAACCGCCAGCGGCCGGAAATGCCGCGCGACGCGGTAGACCCCGCCTCTGCCTCGTCGCCAGGCGGCACACCTGGAACTCGTGGACCATCGCTCATAGGGTGTCCTCCTCGTCCACGTCGCCGAACCCGGCTCCGAATGCCAGCTCGGCGTCGGCCAGTTCATCATCATCGGCCATGCTGCCTAACTCAGACGGGGATTGTGGCGCAAAAAGCGGATCATCTCCGCTGCGCGCGCCCGCGAAAACACCAAGTGCCAGCGAAGCCGCCATCGCCGCTGTAGCCGGCCAGCCGAAGAACGCGCGCGGCTGAGAGCGAAGGCGCAGACGCTCCACCTGCGCCGTGGTCTCTGGAGGCCCGGATGGCGCGGCCAGCGCCTGCTCCGCGGTCCGGGCAGCGGGCCATTCCAGTTCGGCTCCATCTGCCGTCTGCGAAATCTCCATGGCGGCTGGCAGCACAACGCGCGGTGCGCCCTCGCTTGCTGCCGCTTGCAGCACGGTCGCACGCAATCGTGCCAGCCGGTCATACTGAGGCTGTGAGGATTGACCCGCTGGGGGTGACGCCATGAGACCGCGCTCCACGAGCCTGTCCAACGCTTTGGCTTCTCGCATCAACTGCTGCGCGGCCCCATTTGAAGCCAACAAACCTGCAAATTTCTGCTGGCTCTGGAGTGGCCAGCGCGACAGGTCGGGACCGTGCGCCTCCAAGTGGTGCGCGAGGCTTTCTAAATCTTGGGAAAGTTTTTCTGTTTTGTCAGTCATGGCGGCGTGTCCAGAGGCTTGAGAATGATTTGTTGTCTGACGCACTACAAAAAGAACTCATGGTGTGCGCTCCAAAAGTTCGCGCCATTCGGCTTCGAGATCTTTTTTCAGCGAGCGCCGGGCACGCGACAGCAGACTTTCGACGGCAACAGGTGATAGTCCGAGCCGCGTGGCAATGTCCGCCATCGGCAAACTCTCGTAGTGAAACAAGGTAAGCGCCACCCGCTGCCGGTCTGGCAACGCACGCAGCGCCTGTTCAATACGATCACGCGCCTCAACCTGTTCGAGCCCAGACAATTGCTGGGCCGCTTCGACCGGTTCCGGAACGCTCTCGTCCAAGACCGCCAAACGGCCCTGTGCCCGCAGCTGGTCGAGGCACAAATTCGACACGACGCGACGCAACCACGGTCCAAGTCCAAACTCGCCGGCAGTCAGCGAGCCAGCTGAACGCCAAAGCCGCAACAGCGCTTCCTGGGCGACGTCATCGGCACCCGAACAGCCCGACAGCATTCGATCGGCAACTGAAAGAACCATCCCTTGGTACCGGTCGAGGAAAACTTCGAACGCAGAAAGATCGCCGCCGGCCATACGCGCCAGAAGCGATCCATCGCTCTCGTTTGGTGCCGGAGACGGCCCATCGGCCGTCTCCGGATTTTGATCACGCGTGGGCAAACTTAACCTCAAGGCACCAAATGACAGCTCTACTATGCAGCCATTTGCCTGCTGGGGCCACTCACCTTGAAAACCAGCCTTTGCGCGCCGCCGAGGGAAAGTCGCTGCCGTCGATCTGGCCGTCATCGTTGAGGTCAAGCGTTGCAAAACGCTTCACTGTTCGCGCCGTAAATTCCTCTTCTGTCAGCTTTCCGTCTTTGTTCTGATCCGACCAATGCATCATGCGCGTCTTGGAAAACGCCACGCGTTCGGCACCCTGTTTGGCGAGTTCTGAGGCGTCAAGCGTGCCATCCGAGTTGCCATCGATCTTGTTGAACTCGGCCTGCGTTTTGGCGACAACGCTGTCCAGCGTGACGTCTGGCCGGCCTGCACGGCCCGCACCCAAGCCCATTTTCTTGCCTTCGCCGCCGCCAAACCAACCCATGCCTGTCCCGCTTGATGGCGGGCGGTCTTGGGCATTGATCTTGCCGTCACTGTTAATGTCACGGCCAGCGAACATGGCGCGGGGGCCCTGTTCGAATTCTTCCCGTGTGATCTTGCCGTCCCGGTTGGCATCAACACGTTTAACAAAACGCCGGGTGCGGAATTCGGCAGGCTCCTGCAGTGAAACCCCGATTTCAGAAGGCTCGACAGTCTTATCGCTGTTGGCATCCAGCGTTTTGAACTCGCCGAGACGCGGGCTCAGAAACTCGTCTTTGGAAATAGCACCGTTCTTATCTGCATCGAGGCGCTTCAAGCGCATCATGCCAAAGCCGCCCTTGCCGCGTGAGCTTTCAGCGCGCGGGGCCACCTTTGCGGTGGCCGGATCTTTTTCAGCATCGGCAGCGAACGCCCCGCCGGAGGCCACACTACCGGCTGCAAGAACCGAAACAACAAGACCTTTCAACAACTTTGACATGAGTGCCTCCTGATACGCTGATTAAGGTGTTGAGGGACACTGCTGGTCCCATTGATCCTTAAACGGGCGGGGCAGCCCAGATCCGTCGGTCATAAAGCAAAGAATTATTGGACGAGCCGGTCGAACATCGAATGGACAGCGGCCAGCGTGGTGCGCAGGTCGCGTTCGAGCACCCCAAAATCTGGTGCATTTCCGGCCTGGGCCAGCAAATTCTTGAGGCCTAAGGGTGCGGCGGCCGGCTCAAACGGCCCTTCCAGGCAGAGCCGCAGCACTTGACCCAGGTCATGATAAAGGCGGCATGCCGATTTCAGGGTTTGGCTATCTCCGGCACTCAACAGGCCCGCACCCTGAAGATTTTCAAGCACAACAAGCGTGTTTGGATCGAGCACCACGGGGCGCTCGGGCGCATGGATGAGTTGCAAATACTGCGCAATAAATTCGAGATCGACCAAGCCGCCGCGAACTTGCTTGAGATCCCAGATGTTCTCTGACCCCTTCTCGGTGGCAATCAGCGCCCGCATATCGCGAACGTCTGCCGCCGTTTTGGTGCGGTCACGCGGGCGGGTCAGCGTTTCATGAATGATGCCATCGATCGCGTGGCGCAAAGTATCTGGCCCCGTGACAACACGGGCGCGCGTCAGGGCCAGGTGTTCCCAAGTCCAAGCTTCCTTGTCCTGATAGGCGGAAAAACTTGAAAGCTGGGTCGCGACGGGACCCTTCTGACCCGACGGACGCAGCCGCATATCGACATCATACAACAGACCCTCAGCCGTGGGAGCTGACAGCGCTGTTACCAGCCGCTGCGTGAGCCGCGCGTAGTATTGGCTGGGAGCCAGTGGACGCAGCCCATCGGATTGAACTGCGCCGGCCTCGAAATCATAGACGAGAATGAGATCGATA
>JANNXL010000361.1:0-2400 GCA_031409575.1 Hyphomicrobium sp. | reverse complement strand
CATGGCGATGTCGATCATTTTGCGCGTCATTTCATCAGACACGCCGAATGTCGGATGTGCCGTAAACACGATGCCCGAACGCGCACGCGACCAGCGCCCCGTGAAGGCTTCAAAGGCTTTGTCAGTGTTCGCGTCTGAGCCGACGGTCTCGGCCACAAACCTGGAAAATTCGGCGAGCGTGGTCGCATCATCGACGTAATCAATGCGTTCCCGCAGTCGCAAGGCACGGCGCACGGCAGCGCGGTCCATGAGGCGTGTGGCAAGCGCTCTCAGATCGGAAAATGAGATCTCGCCGCTTTCAAGCCGCCGCGACAGACCGAAGGCGACGTTGACGATCGGGTTCAGCCCGGGCTGGTCGGGAATTTGCGTGCGGTATCCGCGCAGCTCGTCCCTGAGAGTTTTTTCATCGAGCTTCTGAGTTCCCGTCGCATCAGACTTTTGCATGGGCGTTTGTCTCCACAGAAGCTAAATTCATAATCACAGAACGTCTTGGCTACACTGATCACCACAGCTGGTACGCGCGCATTTTTTATCCCGTCATCCCGGCGAAGGCCGGGATCCGTCCAACGATTTATTGTGTCGCGATTGATCACAAGGACGAAGGCGTCAGTTACGGCCCTAAAAATGCCTGGGCGGATCCCGGCCTTCGCCGGGATGACGCCGTTGTGAGTTAGGACGCGCACCCAGGTCCCGAAGGTCAAAGGAGCGCGTCATTATTTCAGGCAGCCTTACGCTTGCCGAGCACGGCAGCGATGGTCGAACCCATTTCCGAAGGTGTCGGTGCGATGGTGACACCGCAACCCTTGAGGATTTCGACCTTCTCAGCAGCACTTTCGCCGAACGACGAGACAATGGCGCCTGCGTGGCCCATCCGGCGGCCCTTGGGTGCCGATAGACCTGCGATGTAGGCGACAACCGGCTTCTTCATGTTGGCCTTCGCCCACATGCCGGCTTCGGCTTCCTGCGGCCCGCCGATTTCACCGATCATCAGAATGGCATCGGTATCGGGATCGTTCTCGAAGTGCTCGAGAATATCGCGATGCGACGAACCATTGATCGGATCACCGCCGATACCGACCGAGGTTGAGATGCCGATGCCTAAATTCTTCAATTGTTCGGCTGCTTCATATCCGAGCGTACCCGAGCGGCCAACAATGCCGATGCGGCCCGGCAGATAAATATGCCCAGGCATAATGCCCAGCATGGCCTTGCCCGGCGAGATGGTACCGGCACAGTTCGGACCCGTGAGGATCATGCGGCTCTCATACTTGTAGCGGCGGAAGTAGCGCTTCACGCGGATCATATCTTGCGTCGGAATACCGTCGGTGATGCAGACGCAATATCTGATGCCGGCATCGGCTGCTTCCATGATGCTGTCAGCCGCGAACGGCGGCGGTACGAACACGATCGAGGCTTGAGCGCCGGTTTCCTTTACCGCGCCTTTGACGGTGTTGAACACCGGGCGGCCGAGGTGGGTTGCGCCACCTTTACCGGGTGTCACGCCGCCAACGACGTTGGTGCCGTAATCGATCATTTCCTGGGCATGGAAGGTTCCGATGCGGCCAGTAAAGCCCTGAACGATGATGGGCGTATTTTCGTTGATAAAGATCGCCATGTTACTCGTTCTCCCGATCAGGCGTTCTTAGCCGCAGCCACGGACTTTTGCGCCGCGTCTGCAAGGGTTTCAGCCGAAATCACGGTCAAGCCGCTTTCGTCGATGATCTTGCGGCCTTCTTCGACGTTGGTGCCAGCCAAGCGCACGATGATCGGCATCTTGATCTCCAGTTCGCGGACGGCGTCGACCACGCCCTTCGCGACCCAATCGCAGCGGTTGATGCCGGCAAACACGTTGACCAAAATGGCCTTCACGTTCTTGTCGCGCAGAACTGCTTTGAAAGACTTGGTAACGCGCTCTGGAGACGCACCGCCGCCAATGTCGAGGAAGTTTGCGGGCTCTCCGCCAGCCAGCTTGATCATGTCGAGCGTTGCCATCGCGAGGCCAGCACCGTTTACGATGCAGCCGATGTCGCCATCGAGACCGACGTAGGCCAGTCCACGGTCGGACGCGTAGGTTTCGCGGCTGTCTTCCTGGCTCTTGTCGCGCAGCTCTGCAATGTGCGGGCGGCGGAAAAGAGCGTTTTCGTCGAAGCTCATCTTGGCGTCGAGCGCCACGACGTTCTTCTGCTTGGTGATAACGAGCGGGTTGATTTCAACCATGCTCGCATCAAGGTCGCGGAAGGCGCGATAGCAGCCAAGAATGGTGCGCTCGAACTTTTGCACCAGATCGGGTTCAACGCCCAGACCGAACGTCACTTCGCGGGCCAGGAAGGCCTGCATGCCGACGGCAGGGTCCACCGCTATCTTGATGATCGTGTCAGGCTGTTTGGCCGAGATTTCTTC
>JANNXL010000360.1:0-7587 GCA_031409575.1 Hyphomicrobium sp. | reverse complement strand
GGCGCTGCGTTCAACGGCGGGTGCCATGCGCCAGCCTTCGCACTTGGTGTTCGGTCATGAACTTCCGCCGCCGATCCCGGCCGCGCCCAGCCGTGCATCACTCCTGATCGACGCCATCCGCGCTGGCCGGGCCGACGTTTTGCTAGAGCCCATCTTGGGCTTGCAGACGCAGGACGCACAGCATTTTGAAGTCAGCGTCCGGCTGCGCGCTGAAGATGGCTCTGCACTCGCGCTCGATCCGCGCGACATGGAGTTGCGCGGCACGGGGCTGCTGCCGTTGTTCGACGCAGCCACAATGGAGCGCACGGTTTCGGTTGCGCGGCGCTTAGCCGAGCGCGGTAAGTCCGGAGCTGTGTTTTCATCTTATACAAGTGAATCGCTCATCGATCGCGCGTTCCTGGCAGATGCCACCGCGGCCTCCCGTCAGCAAGCAAGTCCTGGCGGGCAATTTGTGCTGACATTTGCGCAATACGATGCGCGCCAGTTCCAAGCCCCGGAATGGGCAGCTATTGCGCACATGCGGGCGCTCGGGTTCCGGTTTGCGCTCTCACACGTGACCGATCTCGATATGGACCTCGAAGCCTTGGCAGGAGCGGGGTTTGAGTTTGTGAAGCTCGATGCAGATGTGTTCCTGGTCGGGCTGCGCTCGCCTGACGGTCTCATCCCCTCGGCGGATGTGTGCCGCTACCTGGCGGGGCTTGGTCTGGCTCTTGTGGTTGAACGCATCGACGATGAGGACAAATTTGCACGGGTGTTCGGATTCGGTGCGTTGCTGGGTCAAGGGCAGTTGTTTGGCGGGGCACGCGTTCTGAAAGCCGAAGCCCCTTCGGCGCCGGGGCGGTCGGCTGCATAGTACGGGATTGCACATTGCGAATTGGCTGAGGCTGTGAGGCTGGCCCATCGGCGCAACGTCGGCTATTGACCAGCGTATGCACAACACCATCGCCGTCACGCCGCCGCCCATCATCACGTCCATTCACGCCGTTGGCGCCAGCAAAGAAGCCTGGCTCGTCGACATTTGGGGCGTGATGCACAACGGCGTGAAACCGTTCGCAAGAGCCGTCGCCGCGTGCGAGCGGTTTCGAGCCAATGGAGGTACGGTGCTGTTGCTATCCAACGCACCGCGCCCGGCTTCGGGAGTGGCAGCCCAGCTCGATCGCATTGGCGTTGCGCGCTCAGCGTGGGACGTGATCGTATCCTCGGGCGATGCTGCCCGCGCCTTTGTGGCGGCCTATGCTCCTGGTCCCGTGTTTCACTTGGGCCCCAAACGCGATCTCAGCCTCTACGATGGCCTAAACGTAACGCCTGGTTCCGAAGCTGCCGCGATAGCCATCGTTTGCACTGGGTTGTTCGATGACGAAACAGAAACGCCCGAAACATATGCCGAACTCCTCACGGCGTGTCTTGATCGCGGTTTGCCGATGGTCTGCGCCAATCCGGATCTGACGGTCGAGCGTGGCGGCCGGATCATCTACTGCGCTGGAGCCGTGGCGGCTGCCTATGAAGCAATGGGCGGCAAGGTGACTTTCGCGGGCAAGCCGCATTTGCCGGTTTACGATATGGCCTTCGCAGAACTCGCCCGCCTGCGCCGTCACGACGTTGCGCGCCATTCTGTGCTCGCAATCGGCGATGGTATCCGCACCGACATTGCAGGTGCCGCGAACGCCGGCGTCGCATCGGTCTTTATCGCCAGCGGTGTGCACCTGGGGCCAGGCGGTGCGCTCGATGACGCGGCCCTAGCGGCGCTGTTTCCCGCTGGTTCACCGCAGCCACTGGCCGCGATGCCAGGATTGGCTTGGGAATGAACCACAGCAGCAGGCCGGTGGTCCATCGCCTGTCATCAAACTGAATCACGCCGCAGATTACTGATCGGGATCAGGCAAGGACCCGGCAGTGTCAGTGATGGCGTTTGTGACAGACATTCAAACGGCGAACTCGCGTCAGATCAGCCCAATTGTGCTGGCTGCAGGACTGTGTGCGGCTCTCGGCGCGGCACGTTTGATAGCCCTCTACGCAAACGCCACAGAATTGTTTTTTGACGAGTCCCAGTATTGGGCGTGGAGCCGCGAACTGGCATTCGGATACTATTCCAAGCCGCCGCTCATTGCCTGGATTATTGCCGGTTCGACTTCGGTGTGCGGTGACAGTGAGTTTTGCGTACGGCTGCCTGCCGTCCTGCTTCATGCGGCAACGGGTTTTGCTGTCTACCTTCTCGCGGCAACGCTTTACACAGAACGTGTGGGACTTTGGGCTGCGTTGGCTTACGCGACACTTCCGGGCGTCGCTTTGTCGTCGGGCATCATCTCAACCGACGTGCCGCTGCTGCTGGCATGGACCATCGCGTTGCTGGCATTCGCACAGCTCCTGAGAACACCAGCTTGGGCCAGCGCGTTGCTCTTGGGTGTGAGTCTAGGTCTAGGGCTCAACGCGAAATACGCCATGGCCTACTTCGTGGTGTGCGCGGGGGCCTACTTCGTGGTCGCGCCCGGACACCGTGCGCTGTTGCGGCGGCCGCACGTGTGGGTAGCGCTGGCAATCGCCGCCGTGATGATCACACCAAACTTGATGTGGAACACAGCGCATGACTTCGCCACCTTCGCCCACACCGCCGACAACGCCAAGTGGACGCACAGCCCGTTCCATCCGGAAAAAGCACTTGAATTTATCGCGGCGCAATTTGGCGTGATGGGTCCGGTGCTGTTTGGATCGCTGCTGGCCATTGCCTGGCGAACACTGAAGGCATTCTCCCCGCCAGCCCCCGATACCGACCGGCTGTTGCTGGCGTTTTCGCTGCCGATCCTTGCCGTTGTGATTGTGCAGGCGTTTCTATCGCGCGCCCACGCCAACTGGGCCGTAGCGGCGTACATTGCTGCAACGGTGCTGGTTGTCTCCCATCTGTTACGGCCAGAGCACCGCGTGTGGTTGCAGTCTTCGTTCCTGATCAACACGGGCCTAGCGGTGGTGCTGGCAGTGGCACCCGCATTCGCCGGCCGTCTTGATCTGCCCGGCATTGGTGATCCGTTCGCGCGCATGATGGGCAACCGCTCGCTCGCGACCGGCGTGAAGTTAGTGCTCGATGCCGCCCGTCGTGCAGGTGAGCCCTACGCAGCTGTTTTGAGTGACGAGCGCGAGTTGACCGCGAGCCTTCTTTACTACGGCAGGGGCGATCCAACTCCGGTGATGGCCTGGCGGGAACGGCCAGAGCCGCGCGACCATTTTGAACTGACGCGGGACTACGCCGCGACCCAGCACCAGCCCGTGTTGTTTGTCACCAGACGGCCGCGGCCCACGTCCGTAACAAGCGCGTTTGCCAGTATTGAGAACGTCTTGACCGGCCCAGCCAGCGCGGCGGGCCGCAAGGCCATTCCAGTTCATTTTCTCAAACTGTCAAACTATAGGGGGCAACCATGACCAAGGATGTCACGGCGCACAGGGCTGCCGTCTCGTTTCGCAGCGGGTTTCTAACGGCCTCCATCGTCGCCTTCATCGTGTTGGCGCTCGCATTCCTAAGCTATCCAAGCCTTGATCTTCATGTCACGCAGCTGATCCGTTCCGCGTGCGCGGACGCCTCCGGCGCTCAAAGCTGGTGTTCCAAAGCCATGCTGCAACCGGCTCGCAATTTATTCATTGGCGGTTCCATCTGCGTTGGCGTGATTGCCGTGATCGCCATGATGCGCGGCCGTTTGATGGACGTGCCTGTTCTGGGCATCGACCGGATTGGCCGGGTCGGCTGGCTGTTTGTCGCGGCGCACTTCGCCATCAGTGTTGGGCTTTTGGCCAACGTCGTTTTGAAAGACCACTGGGGCCGCGCGCGTCCGCATCAGACGGTTGAGTTCGGCGGCTCCAAGCACTTCACACCGCCGCTGATTCTATCCAATCAGTGTGCCCGGAATTGCTCGTTCGTGAGTGGTGAAGCCACATCTGTCTTCGCACCGTTTTTTGCAGCGGCGGTGCTGGTGCCTCAGTATGGCGTGCCGCTGGCGGCGGCTGGAGTGGTGGCGGGCCTCGCAGCGGGCGGCGTGCGTATGCTGTCTGGAAGTCACTTTTTGAGCGACGTTCTCTTTGCCGGGGTGTTTTCAGCGCTGACAGCGCTTGCGCTTCACGCACTCTTCTTTGGACGCACAAGCGTATTTCGCAATCGCTACGGCCGGAGCGCGGCGACAGGCTATCCATTGGAACTCACGGATTGGTGGCCCTCCGCCGAGGCCGTGTTCAATTCAGTAGGGTTGCCCGGGCCGCCAGAAACTGTGGAACGATCCACGTGAGCCGCGTCTCTGTTGTCATTCCGGCACTCAATGAGGCAGGCAACATCGGCTGCCTCATCGAAGAAACATTTGCTGCAGTTCCACTGGCATTGCTGCATGAGGTCATTGTCGTCGATGACGGAAGCACGGATGCGACCGGCGCTGAGATCAAGCATCTGATGACCCGGTACAGCAGTCTACGCTACATCGGGCACGCACGCCCATCTGGCCAAAGCGCGGCGATGCGCTCGGGCATACTGGCTGCAACCGGCGAAGTCATCGCCACAATGGATGGCGACGGCCAAAACGACCCGCGTGACATTGCAGGCTTGGTCGCCCGTATGGCTTCACCCGGCGCCAACGGCCCGTCATTGGTTGGCGGTGTGCGGGTAAACCGTCAAGCCGGTGGATCGAAGCGTTGGGCGTCACGGTTCGCCAACTGGCTGCGAGACGCTATTCTCAAAGACAATTGCCCGGACAGCGGCTGCGGGATCAAAGTGTACCGTCGCGATGCGTACGTGTTGCTGCCATTCTTTCACGGCCAGCACCGCTACCTGCCAGCTTTGTTCCAATCGTACGGCTTTGAAACCGCGTACGCCCCGGTGAACGACCGGGCGCGGCGGGCTGGTGTTTCCAAGTACACCAATCTCGGCCGGGCTTTGATTGGCATCTATGATCTCATCGGCGTGCGCTGGGTGCGCAACCGGACAGTTTGGCCTCAGGTTGCGGAAAGGATCGACGCCAGGTCCTCAAGTTTTGCTCTCAGGCTGCCGGAAGCCTCACAGCCGGGCACACCCACATGGGGAACTTGATGTCATGGTGGCAGAGCCACTCCACCACAGACATCATTTGGCTCTCCATCGGCCTCGCCGGCCAAGCCATGTTTTCCATCCGCTGGATTGCGCAGTGGCTCGCCTCTGAAAAAAGCGGCGCATCGGTGATGCCTGAGCTGTTCTGGTACTTGAGTTTTGCGGGCGGGGCGATGGTGCTTGCCTACGGCATCTACAAGGTGGACCCCGTGATCATCCTCGGTCAGTTCGGCTTACTCGTTTATGCGCGCAATTTATATTTGCTCTGGAAGCCCAAGTTTGGTGTGCCTGCCGCCGCGGAATAATCCTACTTACACTTCCAGGACAATCTTTCCAATGTGCTGGCTCGACTCCATGCGGGCGTGAGCGTCTGCGGCCCGGGCAAGCGGGAACGTGCTGTCGATGACGACTTTTACTTTACCGCTCGCGATGAGTGGCAGCACGTTCGCTTCAACCGCGTGCGCAATGGCAGTCTTCACGTCGAGGGAGCGCACACGCAGGGTGGACCCGGTGAGCGTCAGCCGTTTCAGCATCACACGCATCAGGTCGAGCGTGGCTGTGGACCCCGATTGAAAACCGATGTTGACGAGCCGGCCATCATCGGCCAGTGCGCGAATATTCTTATCGATGTAGTCGCCGCCGACCATGTCGAGGATGACGTCGGCGCCGCGGCTGTTTGTGGCGTCCTTCACAGCGCTTGCGAAGTCTTGTGTGTTGTAGTTGATGGCCACATCGGCACCGAGCGCCCGGGCGGCCGCACATTTTGCATCCGACCCAGCGGTGGTGATGACGTGCGCGCCAAAGGCCTTGGCAAGCTGAATGGCGGTGACGCCGATGCCGCTGGTGCCGCCATGAACGAGAAACCATTCGGCGGGCTTCAGCGCGCCGCGTTCGAACACGTTGTGCCAGACGGTGAAAAATGTTTCGGGAAAGGCGGCCGCTTCCGTCATTGAAAGACCAGCGGGTATGGGCAAGCAGCAGCCTTCGTCCGCCAGGCAATATTCAGCATATCCGCCGCCGTTGACGAGCCCCATCACCGCGTCGCCGGGTTTGAAACGGGATGGTCCGGTGCCAAGCGCTGCAACATGACCGGCGACTTCCAAGCCAGGAAGCTCTGAATGGCCCTTGGGTGCGGGATACAAGCCCTTGCGCTGCAACACGTCGGGCCGGTTGACCCCTGCTGCGGCAACCTTGATCAGGACCTGGCCGGCCTGCGGCACGGGCACGTCTCGCATTTGAGGTTTCAGGACCTCCGGCCCGCCTTTGCCATCGATGGCGATTGCGGTCATGGTGGCGGGCAGCGCTTGGGTCATGAACGGGCCTAAAGATAGCTTGAGAGATGAGCGGTCACTCTTACGGGCACTCAGGGGTCATCTTCAACAGGAGAGGCGTGCCGATGGACTGGGATGACGTCAGGCCGAAGCCCGCCAGCGGGGCGGCGCTGGGAGAGAACCTGGAAAAATTTTCGGTCGGTGAGCTGGAGGTACGCATCAAGGTATTGGAAGCCGAGATCGTGCGGGTAGCGGCGGAGCTCACCAAGAAGAGAGCGCACGAGGCCGCTGCAGCGCAGTTGTTCAAATCTTGATGGCTAATAAGTGCCAACCGGAGCCGTCAACAAGGCCTTAAACGGTGTCTCTGTGTGCTGAGGGGCGCATGTGGCCAGACGCTGCAAAGGGTGAAGGCACGTTGCGCAGGCGCGAATGAGCTCTTTACCGTTTCTTAGGCATAACGCCGTAACAATGGAGCGTCTCCAGTTTTGCTGGACCCGGGGCGGTGCCTAACCGTCTCGTTTTGTGCCTCCCTGTTGACTTTGAGCCGCCTTCGGGGCGGCTCTTTTTTTGCATGGTGTTTGCATAATCTTCAAGCAGACGAAGCCGTTTGTTTCACAATGTGTCCGCCGCACCGGTGTTGGTTCTGTGCAACGTCTGAAAAATGCCTCGTCTTGGTCTAACTCTTTAACTATGGCCAGCTAGATTAGGACGGTGTAGTGAGTTGAGGGAGCGTTAGCGTCTGTGTCAAAGCGTGTCATGAACAGTAATTCCCGCGTCGAGGATACCGCAGCAAACCCGGCACTCACCGTGTCGTTTGGCGAGCGCTTCCAGGCATCTGCCCAGTTCGATCAGGTCTTCAAAGAAGGCATGGCGCTGGTCGAGCGTACCGCTTCCTATCTCGATGGAGCCGGCCGCAACGAAAGCAAAGGGCTCGCTGGCTCAGCGACTGTCCTTTACGCAACCGAGAGTATGCGCCTCACCACCCGGCTGTTGGATCTGGCATCATGGCTGCTGATCCGCCGTGGTTTGAAGGACGGCGAGATCACCGAAGAAGAAGCCAAGCGTAAGCGGGCCCGCGTCAAGCTGCAGGCCTTGGGCCGCCCGTCGCACATCAAAGGCTTTGAGGAGCTTCCCGCAGGTCTGCGTGATCTCGTGGTGCAGAGCTTCGCTCTGCATGATCGTATCGTGCAGCTTGATCGCGCCATGAACGGCCCGACAGAAGCTGAGCAGCTCGAAACCGCAATGGCCAATCCGGTTGGCGTG
>JANNXL010000359.1:0-1928 GCA_031409575.1 Hyphomicrobium sp. | reverse complement strand
TTTCTGGAAGGACCCTACCTTCGATCCCAAGCAGCGCGCCTTCTACTACGTTCGCGTACTCGAAATCCCGACGCCGCGCTGGACGACGTATGACGCAAAGGTCTGTGGTGTGAAGTTGCCGGCAGACGTGCCGGCCAGCATTCAGGAGCGCGCCTACACCTCGCCCATCTGGTACACGCCGTGACCTCGCGCAGGCGGCAGTTCACAGTGTTGATCGCGGCGGCCAGTTTGGCCGCCGGATCGGTCTGTGCGATGGCCTGCGGTTTCGAAGATCCCAACAGCGTCACGTCCCGTCGCGGCATCCTCAACTTCGTCTACCCCAAGTCACTTTACGTAACGTCGGCCGTATGGCAGGCTCAGCTCGATGGTGTGCTCCCCCGCACTGAAACAGCGGTTGAGAACAAATCCTTTGTCGCGGGACGTACCAAGTATGACAGCGCCGTGGCTGCGCTGGGCGGCTTGCGTGACAGGCTAACCGCCGCCAGCGACGGCCAGCCAATTGCAGCATTCTCGGTTGTCCTACTTGGTCCCGTGTTATGGACCCGCTTCGTGCCTGAGGGCTCGGTCATCACCATGACGCCACACGCTTCTGGCCCAGCCAGCGGCGACATCGTTATCGTGACTGATGAACCGGTGATGAGAGCTCTGCTCGATGAGCAGCTTACGCCAAGCGCGGCACGAGAACTTGGATTGATCCGGTTCTATGGCGAACCGGAACGCGTGCAAAACATGATAACCCGGTTCGACCAATTTTCTGCGGCAGATCGCAATTTGCCGCTGGAGACTGTGCACCATACGTCAAACTGATGATCCGCATTCCCAGCTATCAAACGGGTTTTGCCGAGGAGAGAATGCTACGCCGTGCTAAAGTCCTTCAGTCGAGAACCATTGCTCCATTTCCTCGCGCTGGCTCTTGTCATTTTTGGACTCTATGGCGCGCTCAACCAATCTAAGGACCTACCGCCGGACCAAATCGTTGTGACTGCTCCTAAGATCGAGCAGTTCGTCTCCATCTTCGCCAAAACCTGGCAAAGGCCGCCCACGGCGATTGAGCTCAAAGGCCTGATCGACGACTACGTGAAGGAAGAAATTTATTATCGTGAGGCGCTTGCGCTTGGTCTCGACAAGGACGACACGGTCATCCGCCGCCGCTTGCGTCTGAAAATGGAATTTCTAGGCAATGCTGAAGCAGAGGAATTGACGCCATCGGATGCAGACCTTGAAGCCTATTTGAAAGCCAATCCCGGCAAGTTCGAGATCGATCCGGCATTTTCCTTCCGGCAGATATTTCTCAATCCCGAACGGCGCGGCGAAAAGATTGATCAGGATGCGGCGGCCGCATTGGAAACTTTGCGCTCCGATCCGCCGGTAGATCCGGCAACATTGGGCGACGCAACCCTTCTGCCAGCCGAGTTACCTCTGACGAGCAAAGCCTCGATTGCGCAAACATTCGGAGCCGAGTTTGCAGACGCTCTCGACAAGACTGCTCCCGGCACATGGTCGGGCCCGGTGAAGTCGACGTTCGGGCTCCATCTCATTTATGTCAGCGAACACAAGCCGGGCCATTTTCCAGCGCTGACTGAATCGCGCGAGACGGTAGCGCGTGAGTGGTCCAACGATAAACGCAAGACCGTGGAGGATCGGCGGCTGGAAGAGTTGCTAAAGCGCTACAAGATTTCCATTGAAGCAATCCCTGCAAGCACTGCCCAGACAGTACCCGCACCATGATCCGGCTCGCTGCTGCCCTTTGCGGTCTCATTCTAGCGCTACTTGCAGTACCAGCGAACGCCCATGAGATGCGCCCAGCCTACCTTGATATGCGCGAGACGGCGGCAGACGAGTTTGCCATCACATGGAAAGTCCCTGCTCTCGGAGACCGGCGGCTCGGCCTCTATGTTCAATTGCCAAAGGCGTGTATCGAAAAAGCG
>JANNXL010000358.1:0-10866 GCA_031409575.1 Hyphomicrobium sp. | reverse complement strand
AGCTCTGCGGTTTTGACAGCTTTGATCATCTTCGGCAGTGCCTTAATGATCGCAGCCTCCGCGTAGTAAACGTCTTTCAACGTGGCTTCGAAAAGGTCGTGCAGCGTTTTCATGTCCGGTCTCCCGTTGTGTGTAGCTAGGTGACGGGGAAACGCCACAGCTGTTGCTTTGTTCCTCGCCGTGCATGTGCCGGCATTCCCTGCTGCCCGCCGTCAAGTTAGAAGCGAATGGAACCAACCGGCCCGGCATCCGTTCTCCGGCCAGAGCTTTGAAACTCAAAGCTTCTGAATTGAGCTCAAATCAAATGAAGGAGTGCCAAAAAAAAAAATGAGAACATCAATGATCGCTGCGGTTGGCGCAGCAGCACTAACGCTGGCTGGCGTTGCCAGCGTGGTCGCTCAAGAGAGCCCCGCACCGTCCGTGACCACGCCGTCTGCGGCGACCGGCACCACAGTGATGCCGAAAGCCACCGGCGACTTGAGCGCCGTTGGTTACGCCACCACACAGGCTGCCACTGACTGGCGTTCGTCTAAGGTGGTCGGTCTCAACGTCTACAACAGCAAGAATGAAAAGATCGGCGACATCAATGATCTTATCATCGGCAGCTCAGGGGCGGTTTCGCATGCTGTCGTTGGCGTTGGCGGGTTCCTTGGCCTCGGTGAAAAGAATGTCGCCATTCCCTTTTCATCTGTGAAAATGTCACGCGACAAGGATGGCAAAATATCGGCCACGGTGAACAGCACGAAGGAAGCGTTGGCTGCCGCACCAGCGTTCAAGTTCTACACGGTTACAAACTCGTAATCGCTACGACATAAGCGAGAAGGGAGGAGGCGACGTGCCTCCTCCCGGTTTGCACACACTTCGGAGATTAAAATTCAAGCGACTTTACCCCGGAGCGTGGGCGATGTGGCCTTCGTATCGAAGAACAGAGCCTGGCTGATCGTTGCTTTTAACGTGTCAGACTGGAAGGGCTTCGCAATCAAAAAAGTTGGTTCGGGCCGCACTCCGGTCAGCAGACGCTCTGGGTAAGCTGTAATGAAGATGACCGGTACTTGAAATGTCGACAATATTTCATTGACGGCTTCCAGGCCTGAACTGCCATCGGCGAGTTGAATGTCAGCCAGGATCATGCCCGGCCGCGATTTTTGAATCGCGGCGACAGCCTCTTTGTGCGTCCGTGCAACGTGGCAGACTTTGTGCCCAAGTCCCTCGACGAGTGTTTCAAGGTCCATGGCGATGATAGGCTCGTCTTCGATGATCAAGATGCTGGTTGCAACCTGAGCACCGATCTCCTTGCCTGCGTCATCAATAAGGACCGTAAGTTCGGCTGGCGTGCATTCGAGAATCGCGGCGGCATCGTCGCGATTGAAGCCTTCCACGGCAACAAGCAAAAAAGCTTGGCGCGGGCGCGGCGTTATGGCTTCGATGCGGCGATCTGTCAGCGCAGCGTCGGCGTCGAGCTGATCTTCGGTTGCAATTGTATTGACGTTGATTGAATTCCACACCCGCACGAAAGCGCGGTAAATGCCGATTTTTGGTTCGACGTCGCGAGGAAAACTGTCCGGATCGGCAATGATCGCTTCCAGCGTATGGACGACGTAGGCGTCGCCGCTGTCTTGGTTACCGCAGAGGGAGCGGGCGAAACGGCGCAAATAGGGAAGGTGTGGGGCTATTTCTGTGGCAAGCGACATACATTCACCTCTGAACAAATCAATCAGACCGCCACCCGTTCAGCGCTCAAGCCTTGGGTGTCCCGGTAGCTTAACGCAGGATGCATATTTAAGTTCCGGGAGCGGGAACTATTTTTCTAAGCCAGTGTTAGCTATCATGGATTCAATCAGACACAGTGCTGCGATTTGGTAAAGTGACGAGCAGTTTATGGCAGTGAGGGGATCCACATGACATCGGGAAACAAGCCGCCAGTATCAGGGCAGCTTACTCGAAAAGATGGCGACAGGACGCGGCGTGAGGGCGTCGCCTATAAGGAACAGCAGCACATGCAAGCTATGACTTTACAAGGGGGTTCTAACTCCGGAGACGGGGAGGGGTTGGACGCACGCCTGCAGGCCCAGATCGGGCACAAACTCAAGGCCATGTTCGATGAGGTGGCTAATGCCCCGGTTCCCGACAAGTTTCTTGAACTGCTGAGCAAGCTAGATGGTCGGGAGTCGGGCAAGTGAGTTCAGAACAGGTCAAGACTGGCTTTGTCGCGGCGATACCGAACCTGCGCGCGTTTGCCGTCTCACTGTGCGGCAATCTGGAGCGTGCCGACGACCTGGTTCAAGAAACCATGCTCAAAGCTTTCAAGAATATTGAGAGCTTTGAAGAAGGCACGAATCTGAAAGCGTGGCTGTTCACTATTTTGCGGAACACCTATTTTTCTGATCGCCGCCGCTTGAAGCGTGAAGTTGAGGACGCTGATGGCATTTATGCGGCGCGCGTCGCGGTGCATCCCGAGCAGCACGGGCACATGGACATGTGCGAACTGGAGGATGCGTTGAAGCTTCTGCAGGCTGACCAGCGCGAAGCGCTTATTCTGGTCTGCGCGGCGGGAATGTCATACGAAGAGGCTGCTGAAATTTCAGGCTGTGCCGTTGGCACCATCAAGAGCCGTGTCAACCGGGCGCGGACCAAGCTCGGCGAAATTATGGGCATTACAACTGCCAGCGAATTTGGGCCGGACGCCGCCACAGAAGCTATTTTGACCCACAGCACTGGCCAGTCGCGCAGCTACTAGCCCCAATTTGCTAATCCGCCAGAGTCGCAATGAACTTACCGAATGTTCGGACGTGGGCGTGCCGAAGGCTTTGCCGTTGGCCAGCTGAGGCGTGTCGTGGAAAGTGCAGACTGACCTCACTCAAAAAAAAGACCACGCGAAAATAAATTCGCGCGGCCAATTTAAAGAGTCAAGCGTGGCTAAAATTGCAGTGTCTTTCGTTACGGCAGCGGAGGACTGCGGCCACTGACCACGCTCATCACCGCTGAGATCAAGAACAGCGCGATGAATACGTAGAAAAGCAACTTAGCAATTTCAACTGCACTGCCAGCGATGCCGCCGAAGCCGAGAACTGCTGCAATCAATGCAACGACGAGAAACGTCAGTGCCCAGTTTAACATGATGTGCTCTCCATCTGTGTTCGACCCGTGCGAACGACCAACTGAAGAACGCCATGTGCGTCTTTTTGTTCCCGTGCTTTTGCGCAAGACATGCAGGAGAGACCTTGCAGCCGCCGATTGCGGAACTTTATCACCCGCACACGGTTATAGCCGGACAACTTTGGAGAGTTCCTATGCGATCTGTCTTGCTCTGGGTGATCGGCGTGCCGATTTCGGTCATCGCTCTTCTCAACATTTTCAACATCATCTAAGCGAATATCGCGGCCGCACACGGCGGGCAATCAAGGGGAATTCAACATGACCGTTTCAACATTAGCTCTGATCATTGTCGTGCTGCTATTGGTCGGTGTGGTGCCAGCGTGGCCGCATAGCCGAAGTTGGGGTTATGGACCTTCGGGATTGCTTGGAACGGTGCTGCTCATCGTTGTGGTGCTCGCCGTACTGGGCCGCATTTAACTGTGAGCGCACGGTGGCGTGTGAATTACGTATCACGCGCTGATTTACTCCATTGCCTCTTCGGTCTCGTCATGGCCCGAGGCGCCGTTTCGGTCGAACGTGAGAACCCATTCAAGACCTGATGGATGATAGTTTATTGCCGCAGTGCCGCTCACGGCACGTGCTACGAGTGACTCGGTGATCCGGCTTCCGAACCCACGGCGCTCGGGAGATTCCACGCGCGGCCCTCGAGTTTCAACCCAACGCAATGCAACTGTCGTCCCCGCTTCCGCCGGCATCTCGGTCCAGCTGATGTCAATTCGACCGTCCTTGTTTGATAATGCGCCATACTTGGCCGCATTTGTGCCGAGTTCATGCAATGCCAAGCCGAGCATCTGGGCTTCTGAAGCCGTAAAACTCACTGGGGGTCCCTTCGCGATCACGATGCGCCTGGAGATATCTTCGGCAAAATGCGCAAGCTGGCTTTGAATGAGATCTTCAAGCTTCACAGCTGTCCACTGCTCGCGGACCAGAATGTCGAGGGTGCCAGCCAGAGAGACAAGCCGGTTCGACAAGCCAGCAACGTAGCGATCGACTTCTGGCGTCCCCTTGCCTTGATGACGAACAATGGCTTGAACAACGCTGATCAAGTTTTTCGTCCGGTGCACGAGTTCGCGATTCATGACGCGCACCGTAAGCGCTTGCTCAGATCGTTCGCGCGCCAGATCTTCGGCGGATTGCCGGTTATGAATTTCGGTTTGTAGTTCGGCCGCAGTTTCGCGTGCCCCGGCCAGTAAATAAAAAAGAACTGCAAATCCAGTGAGTGTGGTCAGCAAATTGAACACTAAAAGACGGCGGGTGAGGCTCGTTACCTCTTCGCGCCGCTCTGCCCGGACCGTGTTCTCAGCATCCGCGATCTCTGAAACGGCCTTACGCAGACCGTCCATGTACTTTTTTCCATTGTCAGTTTCGACCGCGGTGCGGGCTGCATCGAATCCAGTAGTCCTTACAATTTCGATCGTCGAATTCATTTCTTGGGATTTGGCGCTCCAGAAGGCTTCCGCGTCCTTTAGGCGTGCGAGCTGCGGCGCATCGGCACTCTTTAGTTCGTTCAAATATTGGAAGCGTTGCGAAACGACAGCAAGCCCCTCCCGATAGGGTTCGAGATAACTATCTTTTTGTGTGATGAGATAACCGCGTTGACCCGTCTCTGCGTCCTTGGCCGCAGACAAAGCTTGCTCAAGTGACAGCAAAACGACGTGCGTATCGGTGACCCGGTCTCTCGCTGCGTTGATCCACTGGAAAAAGATAAATGATATGGCGGCCGTTGCCGCAGCCCAGCCCAGCACGAGTGCGAGTGGTGTAACCAACCCCCGCCAGCCGCTGGATGAGGGGTCAAATTTATTTAGGACAGACACGAAACCAGGCACTCCGCCGCTCATAGCTTTGGGTCCCATCGCTTGATCGCATAACCACAATCGGCGTTGGCATCACCGCTAATCCCTGTCTAAGCGATGCGCACCGCGAAGCATACACCCAATGCCGGCGGATCGTTACAGTTGTGCAATCCGTTAAGCCTTCCGTCCAAGAGCACTTTCTTGAGTGCCTTCACGGCCCTTATGCAGAAGCTGGTCCAGCACGTCGCAGATCTCGCACTCAGCGTAGGGTTTTGCGATCACTGGCTGCGTCCGAAATCCAGCAAGCACGGCACTATCGGCATCGTAGCCGGTGGCAAAGGCAAAAGGCGTGCCGGCCCTCTGCAATGCGGCGGCAACATCGAGCGTCACTGTCTCACTTACTCTCAAGTCCAGAAACGCGGCATCGAAGGGTTCTGCCTCAATAAACGCCAGTGCCTGGCGAATTGACGACGCAATTTGAACGTGCTCAACGCCGCAGTTTAACAGTATGGTTTCCAGATCTAGCGCAATGAGAGAGTTGTCTTCAACGACAAGAACGGCAGTTCCCGGTCTCTTCGTAGACTTGGGATCGCCCATCCGGAACTCCTGTGCACCGCTCAAGTTGAACATTGTGAAAGTCCCCAACAACTGTTTGAGCTGTGCGTGTCCTCCAAATTGGCCGGCCCGTCATTTAAATAAGACATAGTTGTCTGCCGGCCCCAGATGCCTCGACCCGCGGATCAAGATCGAAAACCCATGAAAAAAACGGCGCCGGCTGCAAATGGCAGCAGAACTTCAACACCATGCAGCACGTGCCCGCTTAGGAAACTCGCTGCCTTCAGGGCGTTTACGGACGAAGAACTTAAATTTATGGAGACTTTTAAGGCCGGCGAGTTGGCGGTTGCTCCCGGTGCCACAATACTTCTCGATGGCGCCAACAGCGCCCATTTATTCACCGTTCTAAGCGGCTGGGCGTTCCGGTTTAAAACGCTTGAAGACGGCCGGCGCCAGATTCTCAATTTCGCGTTACCCGGCGACTTCATGGGATTGCAGGGCTCGATCTTCGACAAAATGCAGCATTCCGTTGAAGCCCTGACTGCCACTGTGCTCTGCGTATTCCCCCGCGAGAAACTGTGGACGCTGTTCCAAAATCATCCGGGGCTGGCATTCGACACGACATGGCTCGCCTCGCGTGAGGAAACCATGCTCGACGAACATCTTTTGAGTGTTGGGCAGCGCCGCGCCAATGAGCGCATGGCGTATTTGCTACTGCACCTCTATCGCCGCGCCCAACAAACGGGTGCAAGGTCGAAAAAGAAGGTCGAATTTCCATTTACTCAACAGCATCTCGCTGATGCGCTGGGCTTTTCCATCGTGCACACGAATAAGACTTTGAAGAGGCTGCGGGCAACGGGAACCTTCAATTGGACGGGTCCACAGTTTGAGGTGATTGACGAGGACAAACTCGTTGAATTGGCGGGTCACCCAAATCTTCCCGGCGGATCGCGGCCGCTACTCTAAAGCGTCTACCTGCGGTGCAGTTTAGTTATGCACTCAGGGCTTGGCCGGACGGAGGCAGTTACTGGAACCAACCGGGCGTTGAACCGTTGCACATTTGAATGTGACGGCTCACCAGCGCGTTGGAGACATTTGATATGAACATGATGCAATTCACGGGCAGCCACGACCGCCTTTTCGTCAACACCCGGCAACGGCGAACGCCCCGCGTCTACGCACGGCCAGCGGCAACTGCTTCGGTTGATCAAGGTGTAACACCGCTCGACATTGCCGCAGGCATTGTCGCTGTTGCTGCAACAATCGGTTTTGCAGCTGTTTGTTTTGCAATTGCGTAGTCAATGGAGAGGGAACTAACGGCGGCCTCCAGCGTTTTCTAGTCTGACTGTCGAGCTTGGTACACTTGCGCGTCAGCGCAGGGCCTCTCGGGTCACTAACAATGGAGCTGATCATGAGTAGCACAACAGACAAGATTTCTGGCCTCGCAAACAAGGCGGTCGGCAATATCAAGCAGGGCGTCGGCAAGGCTGTCGGCAATGAGCGGCTGCAGGCCGAGGGCGCCGTGCAGGAAGTCAAGGGCGAAGCGCAGACAGCCGTCGGCAAGGCCAAGGACGCTGTCAAAGATGGTGCCACGAAAACCGCAGATTACATCAACAAGAAGCTGTAAGCGCTTTCAATAGTGTAACTCAAAATCTAGCCGCGGCGTCAAAAGCCGCGGCTTTATTGTGGGCGTTGGGTCCTCACTAACTTGAAGCTGCGCGCGGAACTGCCAGCGCGCGGGTCACCTGTTCCTCCGGTGCAATGTGCGAGGCGCCTCTTCCAGCCGCGGCGATGCTGAGCTCAACGGCCTCCGAAAGCGAGGATGTTGCATAATCGGCCCCGGTGATTTTCTGCCAAGCCAAAACCTTGTCGCGGTCATCGCGCAACATCCAAAAACCCGCCACGACTGCAATGTCAGGTGCGCTCACCTTCAGCCGGCGAATGAGTGTCCGGACTTGAAACGGGCTATCCAGCCCAAAGTGAGAAATACAAACCACTGAATACGGATGTTGTTTTTCGCTGTCGAACACTTGCACCGCGGATGCGCGGCTGATCACATCTGTTTTTGCGCCGTGTTTGCGAAGAAGATGCGCAAACAATTGCGCTGCGGATTCGTCCAACGGGCTGCGCGTGGACAGACACCCAATTGTAATGCCTGCCAGGTTTGGAATGGCCAGTGGGCTCTTGGCGGAACTTGAGGCGGCGGAGTTGGGCGTGGTTTGGTCACCGTCTTCACTTCCAGCTTCTTCCGGCGGTGCTAATTCTGAGGTATCAAGTTCCTCTGCCATTTCACGAATGGCTTCCAACATGTCTGTCTGAGCTTCATGGCCCAGCCGGCCGCGGACCACGTCGTGCTGCGCCAGCGTCAGTGCGGTCATGGCGACGCTATCGTAGTAAAGCGTCAATCCAACCTCCTCGAGGCTCTCTTCTGCGAGCGCAGCGGCGTCCGCGCCATCACCTGCGAGCATGCGCTGATAGAGCCGTTGTTCCGGCGCAAGTGCCGGCTGATCTCCGAGCACAACATCGAGGAATTCTAGCGCCGGTACATGCTTACCAAGCACCACAAGGCAAACCGTAAGTGGCGTTGACAGCAGTAATCCCACTGGGCCCCACATCAGTGTCCAGAATAGCGCTGAAACCACTACGGCGACCGGCGACAAGCCTGTGCTTTGACCATAGAGCATCGGCTCGATGACATGCCCCGCAACCGGCTCGGCAATGGCAAAGAGTGCGACAGTCCAAATGACCATCGACCAGCTTGGATCAACGGCGGCGGCGAGCGCGATGGGGAAAATTGCGGCGACCAGGGAGCCGACGTAGGGCACAAACCGCATGAGGGCTGCGAGGATGCCCCAGACAATTGGGCTCGGCACGCCAATGATGGCGAGCCCCACACCGATCACAATGCCGAACCCCGCATTCAACGCGAGCTGAATGACGAAAAAACGGCTCAAGCGCTCGGCTGCATCGTTCATGGCCATGGTGGAGCGCTGCAGATCAGAGCTGCCAGCGATGCGCAGAATACGATCGCGCAGATCTTCGCGTTGCATCAGAATGAAGACGAGAAACAAGATCACCAGCGCCGTTGTGGTCAGCGGCGATAACAGCGGTTTCACAAGGTCTTGAAAGTTTTGCAGCACCGAGGGCGGAGGTTCTTGCAATTCGACGACGACCGGATTGACTGGAGTGCCAGCAGGCGGCTGACCCGAGGTGCGCGCAGTATCTGAAATCAGAGGAGCTGGATCAGCCACACCTGCCGCTAGCACCTGCTCAGGCGTACCCTTTTTTAGTTCTTCTTGGAGGCTCTGTATGGTGTCTGCCGCTTGCTCAATAGCGCTTGAAGGCATCGAGGCCCCCTTCAACGACCGCACCTTTTCCCGCAAATTGGACTCGTATCGCGGCAGTTCGCCGGCGAGTTCCGTCATTTGCATCGCGAGCACAGCGCCCACGGAGATCAGAGCGAAGATGGCGAACAAAACCGCGAGAAGCACCGACGTTGTGCGCCCCACGCCAATCTTCCTTTGGATGCGAATGAGTGGCCACAAGGAAAAGCTTAACAACGACGCCAGTGACAGCGGCACGAGAATATCACGCCCGAAATACACAAACGCCGCCACCGCCGCGGCTACAATGCAACCGTAGGCGATTGTGTCCAAGCCATGCGTAACGCCAGGGCCAGTGCTGAGCGCGGAACTGACTGGTCTGTGCATAGGCGTGTGGGGCACTGGAGACATCCTCAAATCAGGCTTGAATCGGGGCAGCAAAGTGGGCGTTCCGGACCCGCGTTACACAATCAGACTTAAGCCAACAGCCAACGCAACCGCTGCGACGCTGGCAGTAATAACGACGAAAATTGGAATACGTGCGGACACACTCACACCACTCATACAAACACTTCGTGCATCTTACACCAACCCACACTCCCCGCTTTTGGTTCCCATTTTGGGGTAGGCGCGTTTGCAGCATGACCTGGTAATGAGGCTCCTGTGGCACGGAACAATGAGCAGGCCGCTGCGTTGACCAAGCACTGGCCAAGTCAGGCCAACCACCGAGGCGCATCATGGATTTTAATTCTGGAATGCTTCTGTGGCTTTGGCTGCTGATCGCTCCGCCGCTGGCGCTTTTGATGGTGTCAGGCGGCAGCGGGGCCACGTCGTGATACGACACGCACTGAGTGCTTAGCCGTATCCTGACCACCATCAAATACGGCACCCGCTCCCGAAAGCTTCGGGCCGGTCTTTACTGCCAATCCGTATTTTCCCACCTCAACCGCATGGAGCCCAACATGGCACTTATGAAACGGCAGATCAGCCCCACGGATGCCCGTCAAGGGTCGCCCCGGCGGATGAACCTGCGCGTATTGATCGGCTCACTTGTCCTTGCACTCGTCGCCGCGGCAGCGCTCTACACGGCGTTTTTCTATCAGTCCTCACTTACGATCCCCGCAACTGAAAAGCAGCAGCCCCAGTAACCATCTATTAGGCCGGCCGCACTTCAATGTGGCGGCCGGCTTTGCATTGAGAAGTTGCACGAGTTCCCAGCATTCAATCGATACTTTATCCTTTTTCACAGGAGACTCCGTCATGACCACCCACATAGATCATCTCACGAGCTTGCACACGGCGCTGATTGATAGCCGCAATGGCTACGAGGAAGCGCTCAAGGATGCCGAAGGCAAGGGCCTCACGCCACTCTTCCGCGATATGATTGCCCTGAGAACAAATCATGCCGATGAACTGAAGACTCACCTCCTCGGTTTGGGAGCGCAGTCCGATGACAAGGGTTCGTTTATGTCGGCTATTCACCGCGCCGTCATCAGCCTGCGATCCGTATTCACAGATCTCGATGAGAGCATCCTACCAGGACTCATCGACGGCGAAGACCGCATCATTGGGTACTATGACGACGCTATTGACAGCGTGCTCCCGGGGAGCCGCGAGAACGCCGCGCTTGTCGCACAGCGCACGGTTCTTAAATCCAAGGTGGCCGACATGCGCATGCGCAAACTCATGGCGGCGGAATAAAGACGCTCCATACCGCGCCTAGTCGCGTAATCGGTAAGGTGTCAAAATGCCGACTTTCGAAACGCCCCGAGAACATCTTTACGAACTGCTCAAGAATTTTGATACCGCCATGCTGGTAACGGCACGGGATGTTGGTGATCTTGGCGCACGGCCGATGGCGTCCCGAAGGGCCCAGGTCACCATTTGGGTTCTGGCCGTTTTGCGCTTGGAACCCAGAACATAGATGAGTTCAGGAGATCGGCCAAGCACGTTCCTGGCGACGGTGGTCGCTCCCTCCAGTCGGGCGGAGCCGTCGGACCTTCCTGGCCTTCGCCGCGGTAGTCATAGACGAATTTCCA